>JALVMZ010000546.1 GCA_027032655.1 Desulfobacteraceae bacterium | reverse complement strand
TCCTGTTCATTTATGAACTTAATACCTCTAAATCATACGCTCTCTCATAATAATACAGACTAAGCATTAATTACAACGGGAGCGGGCTGGGGTTTCCCCCGTAGATAAGTGAGTAAAAGACGAAGCCCTCCCGCCATTCGCTACAACAAAGACCCGGACAGCCTATCAGGTGGATGGTATCTTCCTTGAGCGGCTTTATTTTTTTCTGATACATGGATGTAAATCAGAAAAAAATCAGCAGTGAGCGAAGCCATGGACGGCGTAGCGAACGGAAGCGAAAGGACGATACCATCCGCCTGATTTTTTCTATATATTCCATTATAATTATATTTAACCATAATAATAATTTTCATTAGTTAGTATATTTCTTATCAACTAATCTAAAGAATGGCCATAAAACATTAATTATTTAAGGAGGGTGCCAGCAGAAATGGCTGTAAGGAGGCTCAAGGAGCATATCACATTTGAATGAAAAAAGGCCTTCTGTATTCTCCCTGGATTACTGGCATCAAATACAATGTGTTCAAACAGCAGGGCAGATCCTGTTATAAGGATTAAAGGATAGAACAGCCACTTAAGCCCTGAGATTATTCCTGTTACAACAAAAAGCACAAATGAAATGAAATGGCATAATTTAGATATATAGACTGCGCCTCTGATTCCCATTCTGGATGGGAGAGATTTAAGGCCAACCTTTTTATCAAATTCATAGTCCTGGCAGGCATAAAGTATGTCAAATCCTGCGCTCCAGAGCATCACCCCTGCTCCAAGAAAAAGCACCGGAAGACCCACATCCTCTCTTATGGCAATCCATGCACCCACAGGGGCAATACCAAGACATATGCCAAGTATAAAGTGTGTTAAAGGTGTAAATCGCTTGGTATAGGAATAACCGAGAACCACTATCACTCCAATGGGAGAGAGCTTTCCACACAGGGGATTTATTGCCCATGCAGTTAAGATAAAAAGCAGGACAGATAAAAAAATCATGACCTTAGCCAGTTTCACCGATACAAGGCCCTGCGGGAGCTCCCTTTTCGAGGTCCTGGGATTCAGGGCATCATAAGTCCTATCAACCACACGGTTAAATAGCATAGCAGAGGTCCTGAGCAGTGTAAAGGCAATTATAATTAATATCAGGGGCTTTAAAGAGGGGATACCCCCTGCTCCAAGGACTGCTCCACTGAGTGCAACAGGCAGAATAAAGAGGGTATGTTCTATCTTAATAAGTCGAAAAATATGCTTTATCTTCATAAACCCAGTCTGTTCCATATCTCATCAATTCTTCTTTGAACTTCAGGAGTCATAATTGCCTTCTTCGGCCATTTTCCTGGATATCCCTCCTCCTTAAACTTCCTTGTGCAATCAACTCCCATCTTTGACCCATAACCACGGATACCTGATGCATGGTCAAGGGCATCCACAGGACCATTTAGAACAACAATGTCCCTTCCGGGGTCCACATTGCTCCCCAGGTGAAACAGCACCTGGGAGATGTCCTGGACATCCACCTCCCTGTCAAATACGAAAATCATCTTGGAAAACATCATCTGTCCCATACCCCATAGGGCATTCATCACCTTTCTTGCATGTCCTGGATACCTTTTATCAATACTTACAAAACATAGATTATGAAAGCATCCTTCTACCGGTAGATTAATATCATGGATCTCTGGTAATTGAAGTCTTATTAAAGGTAAAAAGAGTCTCTCTGTTATCTTTCCCAGCCATTGATCTTCCATGGGTGGTAAGCCCACCACTGTGGCATGATATATGGCGTCCTTTCTCATTGTAATGGCCTTCAGGTGAAACACAGGATATGGCTCTTCAGGTGAATAAAAACCTGTATGATCCCCGAATGGCCCCTCAATCCTCTCTTCACCCGCCTTTACATATCCTTCAAGCACGAACTGGCTCTCTGAAGGCACCTCAAGGTCACATGTGATACACCTTACAAGCTCAACAGGACTTTCCCTCAGCAGACCTGAGAGCATGAGTTCATCTATACCATCAGGTAAAGGTGCAGTGGCACAATAAGTGGTTATGGGATCAGGTCCAATGGAGACCACAACCGGCATTTCCTTTCCTTCCGTGTATTTTCTGAAATGACCGGCCCCATCTTTATGGATATGCCAGTGAAGTCCTGCTGTCTTTGAATCATATATCTGCATCCTGTACATCCCCAGATTACGTCTTCCTGTTTCAGGGTCCTTTGTGATTACAACAGGAAGTGTAATAAATCTACCACCATCCCCTGGCCAGCATTTGAGCACAGGAATCTGACGGAGATCAGCATCCTCTTTCAGCACTATCTCCTGACAGGGACCTGATTTCACTTTTTTGGGAAAATATGAACCTGCTCTTATTACATCAATTAAAATACGCAGTTTATCAAAAAAACTGCCAGGAGGAGAGACATCCAACAGCCCTGATATCTTTGATTCCAGCTCTTCAATATTGTTTATACCAAATAGCTTACAAATCCTCTTCTCTGTGCCATAAAGGTTTGTGAGAACTTTATGCTCATAACCAACAGGGTTTTCAAACAATAGTGCAGGCCCGCCTTCTTTAACAACCCTGTCGGTTACCTCTGTAATATCATATTCTATGCTAAGTGGCTCTTTTATCCTCACCAGCTCTGAATCTGATTCAAGATATCTTATTGCCTCTTGTAGATTATTAAAAGCCAATTCTGCTACCTCCTCTTATACAGGGTTGTAAAAGACATCTCTTTTTCTTGCTCTGAAGCCTGCATCGTTAATTAATCTTATAATCTGTGACTCATCTATGGTGAACCTGAGGCCTGCTGATGCCACCACATTCTCCTCAATCATGGTGGATCCCATATCATCTGCTCCGAACCTCAATGCCACCTGACCAACTGATTGACCCTGGGTTACAAGAGATGCCTGAATATGCGGGATATTGTCCAGAAATATCCGGGAAACTGAAAGCAACCTGAGATAATAGTAAGAATGTGGTTTTTTACCCGGTATTCTCCCTGGTGATGGTTGATATGTCCATGGTATAAAGGCGGTGAATCCCCCTGTCTTATCCTGAAGATTTCTTATCCTTTCAAGATGCAATATCTGATCCTCATCTTTTTCAACATGACCAAACATCATTGTTGCAGTTGTCCTTAAACCCTGCCTGTGGGCCTCCTCCATAACCATCAACCACTCCTGGGAGCTTATTTTATTGGGTGATATCCTGGACCTCACCCTGTCAGTGAGGATCTCAGCTCCTCCGCCAGGAATGGAGCCAAGACCGGCCTGGATAAGCCTTTCAATTACATCCGGAATACTCAATTTAAATCTTCTGGAGAAGAAGATTATCTCTGGTGGTGAATATCCATGCACATGTAACCCTTCAGCCCTGATAACCGAAAGAAGACTTTCATGGTAAGAGAGGTCAAGGTCCGGATTCAATCCCCCCTGAAGCAGTATGTGCGTGCCCCCAATTGCCTTTGTCTCTTTGACCTTGTTTTTCAAGGTATCAATATCAAGGACAAAAGAATCCGAATCACCTGAATTCCTCCAGAATGCACAAAACTTACACCTTGAAACACATATGTTTGTGTAATTGATATTCCGATCCACGGTGTATGTAACCATATCGGCTCTGTTTAACCTATTTCTTACCCGGGTTGAAAGAGACCCTAAGGTGAAAAGATCTGCCTCCCTCAAAAGCAAAAGGGCCTCTCTTGCTTCAATCCTTTGTCCTGAGATTACCCTTCTTACCACCTCATCCACTGACATCTTCCATCTCCTGATGAAATGTGTCCCTTTGAACAGGTATCAGTCCTGCGCCCTTTATGATGGCCTCAATTTCATCCCTTGTAAGCCCTTTATTGGTTCCAGCACCTGCTTCATGGGCTATCTTCTCGTCAATTACCGTTCCCTCTATATCATCGGCACCAAAATGAATGGCAACCTGTGTAAGCCTCAAACCCAGCATTACCCAGTAGGCCTTTATATGTGGAAAATTGTCCAGCACAATCCTTGATACTGAAATGGTCTTCAAAATATCCATTCCTGTAGGACCCTGTATGTATCCATTATTATTATTTCGGGGTGGTATAAAGGGAAGGGGTATAAAGGCCTGAAAACCCCCGCTTTTGTCCTGTTGATCCCGCAACATCAGGAGATGCCTTACCCTGTGTTCAGGATATTCAATATGGCCAAACAGCATTGTGGCATTTGTCTTTATTCCCAGTTGATGGGCCTCCTCGTGTATTTTCAACCATGTCCCTGCATCTGTCTTTTCTGGAAACAGCCTGTTTCTTATTCTTTCTGAAAATATCTCAGCCCCACCCCCTGGTAATGCCTTTAACCCCCTCTCCTTGAGGGCAATTAGAACACTTTTTGTGCTAATTCCCTCAATTCGGGCAATGTTTTCAATTTCAACAGCAGTAAATGCCTTTATCTGAATATCAGGCCTTAAAACTCTAATTGCATCAAGCATCTCACAGTAGTATTCAAGCCCGAGTTCTGGATGACATCCTCCAACAATATGGACTTCATTTATGTCTTTTAACTCGGGACCGCTCAATCTCAATGCCACATCCATAGGATTCATGATATATGCATCGGGTGATTCAGGCTTCCTTTTAAAAGCACAGAATGAACAGGAATTTTTGCACACATTGGTATAATTTATATGGTGATTAAGCACATATGTTACACTGTCTCCCATAATCTCCCTTTTTATCATATCTGCCATTGCACCCAGGGCCACAATATCATCACTAATCATGCACCTGAGTGCGCATTCAAAATCTATCCTCTTTCCTTCTTTGAGATAATTAAGCACTTGAAAAAGTGCATCATCTGATATAACATTTTCAATAATTGACCAATTGGTCATAATAACCTCTTTATTATTTTCACATATTGTGATTATCAAATGACCATCTGGTCAATATTATAAAATATTTCATTCCATTACAACACGATTTTTTTTGAAGGGGGATAAATTGAAAAGGTCTTTTATGTGTTCAGTGGGATTTTTAATGATTGTATGTTTCTCTTCTATGGTATTTGCCAGTAATCAGATAAAGATTGGGGTTCTCAGACTCACCTCATCTGCACCCATATTCATTGGCCTTGAAAAGGGCTTCTTCAGTGAGGAAGGCATAGAACTGAAACCCATTTATTTTAAATCAGCCCAGCCTGTGGCACTTGCACTGGCATCGGGTGATATTGACATTGGTGCAACCGGGCTTACTGCGGGGCTTTACAATGCCATGGCAAAGGGACTTCAGGCAACCATTGTGGCGGATAAAGGAAGGCTATGGCCAGGGTATCAGCTTGTGGGGATCATGGTATCCAAAAGGGCCTGGGATATGGGAATAAGAAGCCTTAAGGATTTAAAAGGCAGACAGATCGGGGTAACCCAGATTGGATCCACATTTCACTACATACTGGGAAACATACTTCCAATGGTGGGATTAACACTTAATGATGTCAGGGTAACCCCACTGGGTGGTGTTAAGAATATGATGGATTCAGTTGCATCAAACCGCATTGATTCTGCTTTTATGGTTCAGCCCTTCTGCAGTGTTATGGAGGCAAAAGGGATGGGCAGAAGGATCCTCTGGGTCAGCGATTACATGAAATACCAGATTGCTGCCATATTTTTTGGTAAAGGCATGATGGAGGACAAAAGCAGGGCCATATCATTCCTGAAGGCTTATATAAGGTCATGCAGATTCTATTTTGACAACTGTTTAAAGAGGTCGGGGAAAGAACCTTTACTAGGCCCTCACTATGATGAAGTAATCTCATATATCTCAAAATATACAGGAAGAAAACCAGCGCTTATCTCAAAGGGTCTGAACTACAATGATAGAGATGGAAGGCTTTTCAGTGAGGATATTTCAAAGCAGATAAAATGGTATTATGAAAATCATCTGATAAGCAGAATGCCTGATATTCGTAAAATAATTGATACCACAGTATGGCAAAAGGCAATGGAGGAACTAAATAAAAGGCCTTAAGATATGATGAAAGTGGATATTATTAATCTTTCCTATACATACCACGGAAGAAATGGCAAACCCATAAAGGCCCTTGACGGTGTGAGTTTCTCTGTGGATGAAAAGGAATTTGTTGCAATAGTTGGGCCGTCTGGATGTGGCAAGACCACTCTACTTAACATTCTTGCAGGGCTACTGATTCCAGATGAAGGCGAGGTGAATTTTAAAGGTATTGTTAAAAATAACAGACCTCTCACTTCAGTGGTTTTCCAGGATCTGGCACTTTTTCCATGGAGATCGGTTGAAAAGAATATAAGTTATGGACTTGAAGAGATTGAACCTGACAAAAACCGGGTAAAAGAGATTACCCATAAAATGATAGATATTGTGGGACTTAAAGGATTTGAAAAGATGTATCCATCTCAGTTATCCGGGGGCATGAAGCAGAGGGTAGCCATTGCCCGTGCACTATCCCTGAATCCCATGCTCCTTTTAATGGATGAACCCCTTTCATCCCTTGATGCCCACACCCGGTCAATTATGGAAATAGAGCTATCATCACTGCATGAGAAAACCTCACCCACTGTGCTCTATATAACCCACAATATACCTGAGGCAGTATTTCTTGCAGACAGGGTTATCGTGTTTACACCCAGGCCAGCCAGAGTCCTGAGAGAAATAGATATTAAATTGCCCAGACCGAGGACAAAAGACATAAAGACCGATCAGAGATATGTTGGTTATCTTGAACAGATATGGTCACTTATCCTGCCTGATAAAGGTATCTGGAAATGAAGACCCATTTCAATATAAGAAATATATCACCAAAAGGGAATAACCATTTAAAGACATTGAGTATCTTAAATCGTGAAGAAAGACCAGTCCTTAATCTACTATCAATACTTTCACTCTTATTTTTGTGGGAAATCGTCTCTCTTTCAGGCATTATTCCAGAGCTATTTCTTCCTTCGCCCCATTCAGTATTTAAAACCACCACCCTGTTAATAATCAATGGGGAGCTCTTACATCATATTTACTCAAGCCTTTTCAGGATCTGGTGGGGATTTCTGATTGGTGCATCCGGGGGGATCCTGATTGGCATTGTAATGGGCATATCCTCCAGGATGAACAGTATTATTAAGCCCCTGATAGCAATGACCTATCCCATTCCCAAGATTGCCATCCTGCCTCTTCTTATTCTCTGGCTTGGAATAGGAGAGATATCCAAGATAGCAGTAATTGCCATTGGCGTATTTTTTCCACTGGTCATTAATACCAGGTCAGGTGTAATGGAGGTAGATGAGAGCCTCATCCGTGCTGCCATAACAATGGGCTCCAGCAGACTGGGAATTATTAAAAAAGTGATTCTGCCAGGCACCCTTCCCATGATATTTGCAGGCATGAGACTTGGCCTTGGCATCGCACTTCTTCTTGTTGTAACAGCCGAGATGATTGCAGCAGATTCAGGTATTGGATTTATGATACTCTCTTCATCTGATCTCATGGACACACCAAGATTGATATCAGGTATAGTTATACTTGCCATTACCGGGCTTGTGCTTTTCCGGTTAGTTGATATTCTGGAAAAAATAATTATCCGCTGGAAGTAACATAAAAGATTAATTAGATAATTTTTAGTAAGTGTGTTCTGAATTTCGTTGAAAAACAGAAGTGGCTCCCATATAAGTTATGGAAATACAAATAAATAATAATACAAAAAGAAAGTAGCCACTTATGAAAAAAAGAGAAAGCACCAATTGGAGAAAAAGAAAGTGTAAAGTTAGATCCTGGGAGAAGGAACTTAGGTTTAAGATCCGGATATAAGGATTGGATAATTCAATTCCTTATTCCTTTAGGACTGGAGGCAGTGGCAGAGGAATTGAATCGAGAGGTAGAAGAGCTGGCAGAGAAGAGATACAGCCGTAGAGGAGGGACTACCTGGATATTACCGATGGAGAAGAGAAAAGCGGTCCATATATCTATCTGATCAAAAGATGCAGATATCTGTTCCAAGGGTGAGGGATGTTGTGAATAAAAAGGAGGTATACCTGAGGACCCTGGAGCTATTAAGGCAACCCAGGAATGCAGATGAGGGATGCTGCATAATGTAGTGTAGGATCTGCTCCAAAAATATAAACGAAAAATGAGATTGGTTCCAGATGGACAAAAGGTTAAAAATTTATACAATATTGATTTATTTATTGAAAACCACACCGATGAGGAAAAAACAGATTGGACAAAAACCTTAAAAATATAAAATATTATTAGGAGCAAAGTAAAGAGTTGTAATCAGATTTTCAAGCTTAATAATGAAAAAGAAACAATAAACTTTTTAAAGAGATTTTTTATGTTTATATTAGGAATTTCATGTTTTTACCATGACTCAGCTGCTGCTTTAATAAAAGATGGAGATATTATTGCTGCAGCACAAGAAGAACGTTTTACAAGAAAAAAGCATGATCCCAGATTTCCAAAAAATGCTATTGAATATTGTTTAAAAGAGGCCTCTATAAGTGTAGATAAATTAAATTATGTTGTCTATTATGACAAACCGATACTTACCTTTGATAGATTGCTATTGAGCTATTTAACTATAGCTCCCAAAGGTCTTAGATCCTGGCTTCAGGCTATGCCCCTTTGGTTAGGAAAAAAATTAAGGATTGCTGATGTAATAAAAAAGGAAATATTGTATGAAGGAGAGGTCTTATTTACCGAACATCACCAAGCTCATGCTGCATCAGCATTCTATCCATCTCCTTTTAATGATGCAGCTATTTTAACTGTGGATGGAGTTGGTGAGTGGGCAACTGCAAGTTATGGATATGGAGAAGGAAATGATATTTGTCTCTTAAAGGAGCTCCATTTTCCACATTCTGTTGGTCTCTTATATTCAGCATTTACCTATTTTACAGGTTTTAAAGTAAACTCAGGCGAATATAAACTTATGGGGCTTGCTCCATATGGGGATCCAATATATAAAGATATAATTTTAAAAGAGGTACTAGATATTAAAAAAGATGGTTCCATAAGATTCAATATGGAGTACTTTGATTTTTTGGGTGGACTTAAAATGACAAACAAAAAATTTGAAAAATTGTTTGGAGGGCCCCCGAGGGAACCCGAGTCCGAAATTACGAAAAGAGAGATGGATATAGCCGCAAGCATTCAAGCAGTAACAGAGGATATAATGTTGAAAATGGCAAATCATGTATATAAAGAAACAGGAAAAAAATATCTATGTCTTGCCGGAGGTGTTGCCCTAAATTGTGTTGCAAATGGAAGGATTTTAAGGGAATGCCTCTTTAATAATATATGGATCCAACCAGCATCCAGCGATGCTGGAGGGGCCCTGGGAGCAGCATTATCTGTATGGTATAATTTTTTAAGAAATAAAAGAGAAATTGATGGTAAAAAAGATTTACAAAAAGGTTCCTATCTTGGGCCTTCTTTTTCACCTAAGGATATAAAAGTATTTTTAGATGAAAATGGATATCCATATCATATGTTAGATTCAAAAGAGAGGTCAAAAATAATTGCAAAATGCATTACTGAAGGTAAAATTGTTGGATATATGTCAGGGAGAATGGAATTTGGTCCCCGAGCACTGGGTGCGCGAAGCATATTGGGTGACCCACGAAAGATTGAAACTCAGAGTATCATGAATCTAAAGATAAAATTTAGAGAATCATTTAGACCATTTGCACCAAGTGTGTTAGAAGAGAGTGCCTCAGACTATTTTGAGATTCATCATCCAAGCCCTTATATGCTTCTTGTGGCATTTGTAAAGAAGGATAGAAGACTTCCTCAAATATCTCAAGAGGGTAATGGAATTCTTGAAAGATTAATGGTAAATAGAAGTGATATACCTGCCGTAACCCATATTGATTATTCCGCAAGAATTCAAACAGTAAATAGAGAAGATAAGCCAGACTATTATGATATAATAAAAGAATTTGAAAGGCTGACAGGCTGTGCGGTAATTGTCAATACCAGTTTTAATGTGAGAGGAGAACCAATAATATGCGATTATAAGGATGCATATAGGTGTTTTATGAGAACAGAGATGGATGTCCTTGTTATGGAAGACTTTATACTATTTAAAGAAGAACAACCACCATGGAAAGAAAAAAAGGATTGGAGAAAGGAGCTTATTCTTGACTGAAAGAAAAGAGATAAAGAGATTTGCAACTATCTTAGGATTTATTTCAGTGTTTTTACTTACAGTGTCATTGATAAGGGATAAGAAAACAGCTCAATTAATATTT
>JALVMZ010000545.1 GCA_027032655.1 Desulfobacteraceae bacterium | reverse complement strand
CTTCCCCTTCATCATCCAGTAAAAAAGAGATTTTAGAGCGTGACATTCCATATGGATCAGGTCTAAGACAGGTATTATTCGGAAAAAGAAATGAAATAGCTCAGAAATTAATGGAGCTTGCTTATCATATCTATGGGAAGTGATACTATGGATATTGAGATTGAAAAAATAATCCGATCAAAAAGGAAAACCATTGCACTACAAATAACAGATTCAGCTACGCTGATTGTAAAGGTCCCTTTTGATGTTGATGAGGAGACAATAAAGAGGGTTGTTTTAAAACATAAGGGCTGGATAGAAAAGAAGAAAAGAGAGATAGAGTTGAGAGATCCAAAATTTTCACCCAAGGAGTTTGTCAACGGAGAAGGCTTTCTTTATCTTGGAAGATATTATAAATTAAAAATAGTAGATGATCAGGAAGTGCCTCTTAAATTTAAAAATGAATTTCTTCTTCTTAAGGACGCTCTACCACAAGCGAAAAGATTATTTATTGAATGGTATAAAAAAATGGCTCATAAAAAGATATCTCATAGAGTAAGGTGGTATGCACAGAAAAGAGGGTTCAAATACAATAAAATCAATATTACAAATGCTAAAAAAAGATGGGGGTCCTGCTCTAAGAGAAACCTGAACTTTCCATGGCGACTTATTATGGCTCCTTTGCCGGTTGTAGATTATGTGATTGTGCATGAACTCGTTCATCTTGAAGAGAAAAATCACTCAAAATCATTCTGGAATAAAGTCAAAATTTTAATGCCTGATTATATGAGACATAAAGACTGGCTAAAAAATAACAGCTATCTGTTAAATTTATAACATATATGAGATTCAGGCCCAGAAAATCTATGAGATAGAGAGCTTTACAAAAATGATTCATATTCCATTTTTCATCCTGAGGGTGTCTGAAAGACACCCGAAGGATCTATGAGATGCTTCGGGGCTTTGCCCCTCACCATGACAAATAAGGTAATTCCAGCAGATATACTTTGAAAAAGGATAGCATTTAATTGAGTTTTGCAAAGCTCTCATGAGATATGTAGAAAAGCAGATATTATGGATGAAAATTAGGTTGACAAAGTCTGATAAAATCTTTATCTAATTAAATTTTAACTTATCAGGGAGGTAAAAGAGATTGGCAACCCATAAATCAGCCATCAAGAGAGCCCGACAGAACAGGAAAAGAAGACTAAGAAACAGAATGTATAAGACAAGGGTGAAAAATGCTATCCGAAAGGTGAAAGAGGCAGTGGCCCAAAATTCCCTTGAGGAGGCTCAAAAGAGACTATCGCTTGCTGTATCAATAATCCAGAAGACAGCGGGAAAAGGAATAATCCACAAGAGAAACGCATCAAGAAAGATATCCCGACTGAGCAAAATGGTAAACAAACTTGCTGTATCAGGCTCCTCCTCCTGAGAGATTAAGGATAAGGGATTCAAGCACAGGACGGGGGCGATGGCCTGATTTCAGCAACTCATCTGCCTCATAAAGCAATCGAACAGCCCTGAGGATCTCAGATTCATTCCATCTGCTGGAAACTTTAAGAAGCCTTCCTGCATAATAAGTTGTAAGCCCTGTTGCGCTTGAAAGATCCTGCTTCCTCCCTCCTCTGTTTAAAATACTCAGTGCCTTTGAAAGATGCCTTATCTGTCTCATGAGCATACCCATTATCTTTAATGCCCCTGCTCTTTCATCCTCCTCATCAAGTATCTTTGAAAGTATCTTTATGGATGCCCTTACATCTTTCATGGATACTGCATCCATGAGCTCAAAGATGCTGTATAGCCTGCTATGTATTGCGGTCTCTTTAATCTGCTCAGGCCCTATCTCCTGCCCCCTGAATCTGAGACTCAGTTTTTCAAGTTCAGTTTCAATATCCCTTGGATTATTGCCCACTATCTCAAGTAGCAGTCTGGAGGCCTGAGAATCCATCTTCATTCCCATATCGTGGGCGATAGCCCTTATCCAGCTTATGAGTTCCCTGTCCGTAAGCCTTCTGAAATAAACCGCACAACCTTTATCAAAAAATTTTTTAAAGATGCCCTTTTTCTTAACATCCTTCTGGGCAACCAGTATCAGGCATGTGCTATCCGATGGTCTTTCCAGATATGGTTCAAATGGTTCAAGTCTTTTAAGTGGAATGTTTTCAACTCTTCTTATCACAATCAATCTCAATTTTGCCATAAAGGGCATGGACCTTGCTTTTGAAATAATATCAGCAGGATTGATGCCCTCATCTGCATTAATAAACTCCACATTAAGGTCCCTTAAATCTTCAGGAATGAGATTCTCTTTCAAATATATGAGTTCCTTTTCCATGCGGAATTCATCAGGACCGTAAAAAAGATAAAAAGGGGAGTTATCTCCCCTTTTTACCTGATTCCTGAATTCATCGGGACTGAGTGGCGGGCTCATCAGAATCTCTCCATTGTCCTGAGATATATCCTCTTGGAGATCCGCTCTGCAATCTCTTTGATGGCAGTCTTTCTGTTAAATCTTGTAACAAGGGGGTCATCATCCACCAAATATATTGCCCTGTCCATCATGGCCTTTTCATGCCATAAGAGTCTGCCCGTTTCCCTTTCTTTTACCTTTACATCCATCTTAATGCTCATCCTCTTGCTTCTTGTTACTTCATGGGTTATTTCAGTTCCCTTAACATCATATCTGGTAAGTCTATAAGCAATGGGCTCTTCATTTATTTCATATATCCTGCACAGAATAATAATATCGGCACTGTCCTCTGGAAGAATCGGCAATTTTGAATAACTGATAAATTCATCCCTTATGGCAGAGGTAAATTCCGATTCAAACCCCATGGTGGTGGAAGTGCTCTCAACAATTGGAATTGAAATGCTCTTAAATCCGTTATTCATGGGCTCGCCCGTGGTTCTGAACCTGTAACCACACCCATAATTCATGGAGTATATCAGAAAGATAACTGCAAGAGCTTTAAAAAAATGTATGTTGATCCTGTTTGCTCTCCTGCTATCTTTTATATTCATGAATACACCTTTTTATACCACGATATTTACCAGTTTATCCTTTACCACTATGACCCTTTTGAGTTCTTTATCTGCAATATACTTCTGAATCCTCTCATCCTTCAATGAGACCTCTTTTATCTGCTCCTGCTCAAATTCTGAAGGCACATATATCCTGCTTCTTACCTTTCCATTTACCTGGATTACCACCAGTTTCTGATCCACTTCAAGTGCATCCTCCTGAT
Source organism: Desulfobacteraceae bacterium (assembly GCA_027032655.1). GTDB lineage: Bacteria > Desulfobacterota > DSM-4660 > Desulfatiglandales > JALVMZ01 > JALVMZ01. The sequence goes on along the minus strand of JALVMZ010000545.1, from coordinate 225 downwards.
ACTCAGGCCATTTCACATCTATTAAAAAGCCTTCATTTCCAAGAACCCTCCAGAGCTCCTCTGTTATATGTGGCACAAATGGTGAAAGGAGAACCACTGTGTTATCCACTGCCTCCCTTATCACTGACCACCCCAATTCATCAATACTGCCATCCCCCAATACCCTATATAGCTCGTTTACAAGCTCCATTATAGCACTGATTGCGGTATTAAAGTGAAAGCGAT
>JALVMZ010000544.1 GCA_027032655.1 Desulfobacteraceae bacterium | reverse complement strand
AATATATATAAGTCATGAGAAAAAATAAATGTGTCTTTTCTTATCAGAACACTATATATTTTGTGGTTATAAAAATTAAGTGAATTACCCCGCCCATAGGGCGGGGCATCTTAAAACAATTTTAATTGCTTAGGTGTTCTCTCTTGTTCACGATGATACTTAATATAATTCCTGATTACATCTGCCGTCACCTTGTCTCCAACTGTCCGAGCAAAATATCCGTCTTCCCAAAATTCACCTCCCCAAAGCTCCCTTTTTACTTCATCATGTTCCCTGAATATTACACTTGCACTGACATTCTTTATTATCCCCACCACCCTCGATATACTATACCTGAGCGGAAACAAAGAAATATATGTACATGATCCTCTGCTATTTCCATCTCCTCTATGTCAAAATCATGATTCTGTGCATCTCTTTTACTCTTTCCCGAATATCTCCACGCAATATCCATCTCCTATATTTAGGTGCCCATACCAAATGATATTTTGTATCATATACCGCATGACTGGTTCTTTTCAGTTCCATGCGATATATATATCATATTTTTCCTTGCCTTCGGCAAGTGAACTTTTCATCCCCGTTTACAAAACGGGGTATTCAAGTTCTGAATTTGCATAAAAAGCAGAATGAAAGAAGCAAAAGAAGAATGGCTTGTCATAATTGCTCTCTAATAATAAAAATGTTTACAAATTATAATCATAACAACCTAATACTTGTCCAATCAATTACCATTCTCCCATACCATATAACTCCCTGAATGTCAATCTGACATGGGCTCTTTGTCAAATTGTGTGGAAACATGATTTAGATAATATGAACCTCGGGAATATTATTCTGCGATATACTTCCATATTCCTTAAGCCAGAGAAGATGTAGATCCTCCTCATATCTTATCTTTTCATTCCAGGATTCTTACCACCATCTATCTTTTAAAAAGTTTTCCACACATTTATAATAGAGCCCCTTTTCCCTTGACTCATGTCCACTAAATTTTATAATATTCAATAAAATATCAATCTCTTTATAAGATTTTCCTATTTTATTAGATATTGAGAGCATTATAAAAAATTATCATATTTTATCTCTTTTTCATTTTCAGGAATGTTGTAAGACCCAAGGAAGTTCCATTTTTTTAGTTTCTTTGAAATAATTCAGGTGTTTTTCCTGAGGCAGTGAGTCCCATATAATAATAAGGAAGAAGTTTTTAAATTCAGAATAACTGAATATGTGGAAATACAGGGAACAATTAAGTTATTACGACAGGCTAAGGAGGTCCCTTTATGAAATCCTAAGGGATACCCTTGAAAGACGACTCATGAAGATTTCTTTGGTTGACTCCTACTATCAATATGAGAAAAACGGTGTTTCATATAGCTTTCTTGAAAGGAGCGAATTGAAACCCAAGTCTAAAAAGATGGAAAAGGAATCTGAGTTATTTAATACATTCATTGTGATATTCTGTGAGGGATCCATCAGTCCTGAACTGAAAAACTACATCAGGTTCTTCCCGGAAAATAAGGTAATCAAAAAGAATATTGAATATCTGGCCAATTTTTCGTTGTATAAAAGATTTAACCAGAACATGAAATACTTTGAAAAACCTGCTTTTTTTGATTTTCTGGAATCCCTCCTAAATATTGATTATGCACTCCTGATACAGCAGGACCCCACACTGAAAAAGAAGAACAGATATGCCCTTACGCACTTTCATGTAAAAATAGACTGGCCCATAGCTGATGCAGCCGAAGACCTTGCCAAGTATCTAAAATACATACAGAACAATCTATATGAACACGGAGATAAAGAGGCAAGAATACTTCAAAATAAGCTCTTTGAGTATTATGGATGTCATCACAGTGTGGGGGGAAGAAGGACAGCAGGTCTGATTGCTGCCCAGCTACTCAGGAAAATGAACTTTATATCCACAGTATTTGTATCAAGCTCTGAATCAAGATCAATGATGAAATACTCAGAAAGAGGAGTTTCTAAATTCTTTCTTACACAATTCGATGAAGACAGGATAAATCTATTTGCTGAAAAAGGAAAGATATCCCCTGAAAGGATAAAGGAATTCTATCTTTATCCCACAAAGGATTCCTTTATTGGGGTGTCTGAAGCGATTTATCGTTACACAAGTCATGGAAAACCACCCGAATCAGGGAAATTGAGAAGGGTAAAGCCTGCTTATAACTGGCTGAGGCTATCAGCAGAATATCTCCACCCCCATTACAATAGGCTTGATATTGATCCAATACCCGTTATTTAACTTTAATGCATTCTGCTTCTATCCATTACCTTAATAAGCGACCAGAAATCCTCATATCTGTTCCATCTGATTAGATATACCCTTCCATCATCTGCAAGAACCTTGAAATAATCGTGCTCAATTCCATACCACCTATCTATTATGTTAATCACATTATAGGTCTTATCCTTCCACGAAAACCTTACAGGTCTTTCATTTGCCCTGTAGCCAGAATAACACTCCACATATATAATGCATGGAATATCCTCTGAAATCTCTTTTTTAAAATTTATCATTTCACTTCACCATGGAGTCATTATAAGACTTACCTATTTATTATAAATGATATGCTCTGAAATGACATTAACTCTTTCAATAACCTCATCAATATCAATGGTAAGGAGCCTTTTTTCTTTCATAAGGAACCTGCCACTAACAATCACATCCCTTACATCACTACCTTTTGCAGAATATACAATGGCAGAGTAGGGGTCATACAATGGCAAAAGATGGGGTGATTTTATATTAATTATAATAATATCAGCTTTTTTTCCTGCCTCTAAAGTGCCTATGAGATGGTCAAGGCCTATCATTTTTGCCCCCCATACAGTGGCCATCCTCAGGATATCAATGGCCTTCATTAATTCAGGTTGAAAGTTTATACCCTTATGAATTTTCCCTGCAAAGTCCATCTCCTGAAACATATCAAGATTATTATTGGATGCACATCCATCAGTGCCCAATGAGAGATTTATCCCGGCATCCATCATCTTAGGGACCCTTGCCACACCACATGCCAGTTTGGCATTGCTCTCAGGACAGATAACAAAATTCACACCTCTTTCACCTGCAAAAAGAATCTCATCATCATTTAGATGAATCCCGTGCACGCATATGAGGCGATTAGTTAACAGACCGAGACTTTCCAGATAATGGACTGGCCTTTTTCCTGTCTCTGCCACTATCTGTTTAACCTCATGGCTGGTTTCTGAAAGATGTATCTGGAGGGGGACTCCAAACTCCTCTGATATCTCCATTGCCCCTTTAAGGGTCTGTTTAGAGCAGGTCACCGGGCTATGGCAGAATATCCCCGGAGTAATTAATTCAGAATAATCTTTCCATTTTTCAATAAATCTTCTTCCATGATCCAGATTCTCTTTGGGATCAGGGACGCCAGGAGCAGGATAATCTATGACTCCCTGTGA
>JALVMZ010000543.1 GCA_027032655.1 Desulfobacteraceae bacterium | reverse complement strand
CTCCAGAATCTGTTCCTTTGATACCTCTACCATCCTTAAAAAGGCATCTGCTATCACCTGGATTGAGGCATATGCCTGTGCTCCATGATAATCAGGAAATCTTTCAAATCTGTCAAAAAATCTATCAAAAAAATCCTGGGCACCGGGGTAGGGGAGACAGGGGGCCCATGGAGTATATATTGATATAAAATCAGATGAAAAGGAGGTCATGTTGAAAAATTCAGGACTTATCATTGTTCCATCATCTTTTAGAAGAAATACCGGCGGATTTATCCCCATATCCTTTGATTGGATTATCAAATTAGAGCCTTCTTTTAGATGTGAGATAAGATAAACGAGGTCAGGTGAGCGATCTTTTATCTTTGTCAGTATCTCTTCAAAATCAGTTCTGCCAGGCAGGTAATTTTCATTGGCAATTACCTTAAGACCCATCTTAAGAAATATCTTTAGTGCCTTTTTCATCCAGTAATAGCCATATGTGGACCTTTCATGAATTATTGCAACCCTTTTTATTGGATAAACCTCTTTTAGAAACTTAATAAAGAACCTCTTTTTCTGATTTGTGGTGGGACAAAGCCTCAGGAGGTATTGCCAACCCTCCTGGGTTATTCTATCTGCCGATGCAGTGGATACTAAAAATGGAATCTTATTCTTATTCAGGAATTCACCCACAGCCCATGTTACTGAACTTGATACACCCCCCGTAATTATTGTAGGGCTTTCATTCTCTATAAACTCTTTTAGGGACTGAAGGGCAGGAGCTGGATCTCCTTTGGTATCAATAAAGGATACTTTAAGTCTTCTTCCTTTATCTAACAATGACCTGTTTGCTTCATCAACTGCCATCTCAATTGCCTGTTTTTCCATATTACCGATATTACTGAGGCTCCCCGTTAATGGCAGTATTGCACCTATTAATATTTCCTGAGCCGAGGCAGGGGATGAAAGACATAAAATAAAAATAAAGAAAACCGATATCTTAAACTTAAATATAAACCTCATACTCCTTACCATTCTTAAATAGCCTCTTCTAAAAAACAATTCCTCAGGCAGACATCTGCTGAGTAGTTAAAATAATTATATTTTTGAAAGCTATCAAATAGCAGGAATGATGGCAACTAAATATTGAAGGGAGTTGATTGGCATACTTAAGCAGGAAGAAATCAGTTTCACCTTCTCTTTCCTACCTATTGAGAAGCTAAAATCGGGAGATCAAATCTATTTCCATGATAAAGAAAGGAGCTGATAGTAGGAAAAGAGGCATTTATTAAAAGAGAAATGAATTAAAAATGTAAGGAGAATGAGTTCACAAGGTTGCCTTGCATTTATTATTGATTCATGTTATCTCCTGATGGATTTGTAAAAAACCTCATATTTTCATTAACATAAAGGAGAGTTTTCATGTTCAGAGTGGCTGATATTTTGCTCATTGTGGTAGTATTTTCTTCAATGTTTGCAGGTATTGCATTTCCATCATTTGGTGAGAAATTCAGCCCGTTTACTCTCCATGGCATGATGTTATTACTCTTCCTGAGCTTCCTATCCTTTGAAATGGAAGAGATGATAAATACAGTGAAAACTCATCTTGGAGTTGCCATGTGGCTTACAATCTTTAAACTTATTTTTCTTCCTCTGACCGTATTTTTTATCTTCAAAGAGGCATTTCCTGAATATGCTATCGCGTGCATGCTTTTAAGCGGGGTCTCCACAGGTGTTGTGGCCCCCTTTATTTCCACCCTTGTAGAATCCAACAGAACTCTGGTTCTTATTATGGTAATAATAAGTTCACTGCTGGTGCCTTTTTCACTGCCTTTCCTGGTTAAGATACTTGCCGGGAAATCCATACAAATATCAATCTTCTCAATGATCAGGATGCTGAGTATGGTAATCTTTGTTCCTATTATATCATGTTATATCCTTAAAAGATATCTTCCCTCAGTATCAAAATTCCTGCTCCAGAACCGTTATCCCATCTCCCTTATTATCTTTGCAATTATCAACCTTGGTGTATTTTCAGGTTTTTCCATGTATTTTCGTCAAAGACCTGAGGTGCTTGTTGAGGCTTCTATTATTGCACTCAGTCTTGGTGGTCTGCTTTTTTTATTGGGGATTGTAGCCTTATGGTGGAAAAGTCCTGAAGATAGAATAGCTTCGGCCATATCCTCATTAAATATGAATAATGTATTGATTATTGTTTTTTCATCAAAGTTCTTTGGCCCCCTTGAGGCTACAGTTGCATCCATGTATATGCTCCCCTTTTTCCTTTTCATATTTCCCATGCGTGCATATGAGAAGTATTATATAAAGGATAGTCAGTAATTAGGTAACTAAGATGGTTGACTTCCCATGGGTTTTTAATAAAAATTAGTTTTTGATAAAAGGAGGGAAAACTATGAAGGTATATCTTATGCAACATGGAGAGCCCGTGCCCAAGGATATTGACCCTGAAAGACCTCTATCTGACAGAGGTAAATCAGATGTAAAGAGAATGGCAGAATTTCTGAAAGGAAAAATAACGGACATAAACAGGGCATATCACAGTGGAAAGAAAAGAGCTGAACAGACGGCACAAATTTTTCTATCAAATCTTGATATTGTCACTGAGCCGGTTAAAAGAGGGGGACTTTCTCCCCTTGATGATGTAAAGGATATCGCAGATGAGATCAAATCTTCTGATAAGAGTATATTTATTGCAGGACATCTGCCTCACCTTGGTAAACTTGTCTCATTGTTAATTTCTGGTGATAGTGAAAAGGATGTGGTCCAGTTCCAGCAGGGGGGAATTGTATGCTGTGAAAAACAGGAGCAGGGATGGGTAATCAGATGGATGTTAGTGCCTGACCTGGTGAAATAACAGGGGTTATTCAAGTGTATAAAGTGCAGAGTCTTTTTGGTCTATTTGCCTTTGCAATTCTTGCATGGCTAATATCTGAAAACAGAAGAACCATCAGTTTCAGGACAGTAATCAGCGGTATATGTCTTCAACTTGGTTTTGCACTTTTGCTATTAAAACTTCCGGGCAGTCAGTCCTTTTTCTTTGTTCTTAACAAAGCAGTAAATGCACTTGAACTTGCAACAAAGGCCGGAACATCCTTTGTTTTTGGATATCTGGGGGGCGGAACACTCCCCTTTGATGAAAAGGTAAAGGGTATGAGTTATATCCTGGCATTCAGGGGGCTGCCCTTAGTGCTGGTGATAAGCGCCATATCATCATTACTGTTTTACTGGAGGATACTGCCCTTAGTAGTAAGGGCATTTTCATACCTGCTTAAAAAGACAATGGGCATAGGAGGAGTTGAAGGGCTCGGCACAGCATGTAATATTTTCGTGGGCATGGTGGAAGCTCCTTTATTTATAAAACCATATCTTAGCTCAGTTTCAAGAAGCGAGCTTTTTACCATTATGACATCAGGCATGGCAACAATTGCAGGCACTGTTATGGTGCTCTATGCAAGC
>JALVMZ010000542.1 GCA_027032655.1 Desulfobacteraceae bacterium | reverse complement strand
CCCCTGCTTTTTCCAATAATCCTGTCAAATCTGTGGAGCTCTGAAAGGCGAATTAAGGCCTCTTCCACCTTTTTGCGGGCCTCTTTCAGTTCGGTAAGATCAGTGACTGTTTCTACAACTCCCCTTAGCCTTCCATAAGCGTCTCTGACCACTCTTGCGCATTTTATTATAGGCACATCATAACCATCTTTATGTCTAAGAAAGCACTCTGTATGTTCAGGTCTTTTATCTCTTAGTATTCCACATTCCTCTATACCTGCAGGACAATCATCTCCGAAACATCGATTAAAATTCAAATAAGAGCAGGGCTTCCCCAATACCTCCTGGGCCTTATAACCAGAAATCGTCTCCATAGCAGGATTCCATGATGTTATACGGCCTTCACTATCCAGTGTGAAAACTCCATCTGCCATGGACTCCCATAATAATCTCACAAAGTCAGGATCAAGGGTTACATCCATCTTTATCCCCGCTCAAATAATCTCTTTTTCATGTCTCTCCCATCCAATGTATCTCTAAAAAACACCTTGAAAAAACCTTTTATACCGTAGGCATCCTTGAGAAGTTAAAAACATCAGAAAAAACCCTTAATATGCCTCTTAGAAATTTCAATTCCTCAACACAATAAACGAAATAATGTCAAAGAGATATTAAGAAAGATTATTTTATTATTAAATCCTGCTAAGCTTTCAAAAAGGGTTTTTACTGGTAACGTTATCTTGCGTTACTGATATCATAGGTAACTGTCCTGTTAAAGTCAACTCATTTTATTTTATTGTGATAATTTAATAAAATGAAAATTCCTTTTTCAAATCATAGAGTTACATTGAGGCTAAACTTCATAAAACATTATTATAATGCTGTGTATTGGCACATTAATTGAATATTTATATCAGAATGAATAGCCAGTAAGATTAAAGGGTTATGAGCCTTTTAGTAATAATGGATAGGGAGGAGTTCTATAGAGCCACTTCTCATGGTATGGTTCTTGTGGATTTTGGCGCTCCGTGGTATGCACCGTGCAGGCTCCAGGAACCAATACTGGAAAAGCTGGCTTCAATTTTTAAAGGTAAGGTTTCATTCTGTAGTGTGAATGTTGACTATTTACAGGACCTGGCAATGAGCTTTCAGATACATAGTATTCCAACATTAATTGTATTTGATCAGGGTAAGGAAATTATAAGATTAATAGGCCTGCAGGCCGAAGGCGTTCTATCAGGAATATTGGACAGGATAATGGAAATAGAAGCCACAGAGAAGTAAATCACAATATAAACAGGAGGTAATAAATGAAAACAATGTTTGAATCTTTTAATTTAGGAGATTTAAGGCTATCAAATAGATTTGTGTTTCCTCCTATTAAATCAGGATACGGGACACAGGATGGCAGGGTTACTGAAAAGCAGCTACTGTTTTACAAGCAAATAGCCCAGGATGGACCAGGGATTATTATTCTGGAGCCCGTGGCTGTAACTCCTGATGGAAGGGAGCATCCAAAACAACTTGCCATTCACTTCCCTCACAGTCAAGAGGAACTTAGAAAGATTGTAGAAGTAATTCATGGGGAAGGCAGATTGGCATGCATCCATCTCAATCATGCAGGAGCGGCGGCTAATCCAAAGGCCTCCGGAACTATTCCAAAGGCTCCTTCAAAAATTAAATGTCCCACAACAGGGCAGGAATCCCAGGCCTTAAGTGAGGAGGAGATAGAGCAAATCATTTCTGCCTATGGAGATGCGGCCCGAAAGGCACATGAGATAGGTTTTGACCTGATTGACATACAGGCGGGGCATGGATATTTAATCTCACAGTTTTTAAATACCAAGGTCAATAAAAGAGGGGATAAATTCGGAAAAGACCCATTACTTTTCGCAAAAGAGGTGCTGGCCAAGGTAGAGGATAATGCACCTGAAATACCCCTGATATTGCGGATATCTGGTAATGAGATGTCTCCTGAATATGGAATATCACATAAAGACCTTTTGCCTTTATTAAATTTTGCAGACAAGATAAAGGTTTCTGCGATACATGTGGGAATGGGTAATTCCTGTTTTAGCCCTCCATGGTATTTCCATCATGGAGCACTCCCACAGGAGCCTCAGATTGAGGCACTCTCATGGGTCAGGGAACATACAACCTTACCTATAATTGCAGCAGGAAGAATGGGGCGAAAGGATAAAGTATTAAGAATTGTTGAGGAGGGACTGGCTGATTTGATTGCTCTGGGAAGACCACTCATAGCAGATCCGGATCTATTGAATAAATGGAAAATGGGGCAAGAGGATGAAATAATACACTGCGGATACTGCCTTCAGGGTTGTTTACATCGTCTCAAAAATGGTGAACCGCTCGGGTGCAACTTAAATCCCCAGTTAGGCAGACTTCCCTTAGGGAAGACAGATAGACCGCTTAATGTGTTGGTTGCTGGCGGAGGTCCTGCTGGGATGTCAGCAACACTATATATGACCAGAAGGGGGCACAAGGTAACATTGATTGAAAAAAAGAATCACCTTGGAGGCCAATTTGCCCTGGCATGGAAATGCCCTGGAAAGAGCGAAATGAAGGCAGGGCTTGAGGATTTTGAAGCAGCAGTTCGCCGATCAGGAGTTAATGTGATATTGAATACCGAGGTAAATGAAAGTGTTATAAAGGAATACAGACCCGATCTATTGGTATGGGCAGTAGGCGCAAATCAAAATGTGCCTCTGATTCCAGGTTTGGAGAATCAATATGTGCTGACTTCCATTGAATATTTAGAAGGTAAAGAAGTTAAGGGCCCCAGAGTCCTGGTAATTGGTGCTGGTAGAGTCGGACTTGAGGTGGCTGAAAAACTTGGTAAGGATGGATACGAAGTTGTCGCAACCAAACGAACTGATCCCATTGGCAGTATGATGGAGATGATAACAAGGAAATTGGCCCTTGTGCGAATAGGAAAGATGAAAAATGTTACATTGATGCCTCACACCACAGTAAAAAAATTTCAGCCAAAAGAGGTGGAAATAGAGCAGGATGGTGTGGCCAAAACACTTGAGCCATTTCAAACTGTGATACTGGCATCAGGAATGAATCCATTACCTGCTCCTTCAGAAAATATAAAACAACTGGTGGAAAAGGTAGAAATTATAGGGGATGCTGCAGTGGTTCAAGATATTTTTACAGCGATTCATAGCGGATTTGAACTGGCAAAAAGATATTAGATAGGATAAAATATAATAATCCTATTTTATATTTAATCATTGAGTTTGGCGAGCATAATGTAATTGAGGTTTAAAATCATTTATGCCATCTAAAGAAGATCTGATAAAAGAGATCGAAAAATTAAAAGGTGAGTTAGAGGAGAGGAAAAAGTCACTTCCTGCCCACTCCGTGCGCCCTCAGCAATTACTCATTATAGAGGAGCTTGAAGAAAAGATAGAAGAAAAACAGAAGATCCTTGATGAGCTCCTAACCAAAAAATAAA
>JALVMZ010000541.1 GCA_027032655.1 Desulfobacteraceae bacterium | reverse complement strand
CTATATTGCCTGACCTACCTATACTTGCCCCTATACAGCATGGAGTTCCTTCCATCTGCATAAGAATGAAATAAGCATTTTCTGTCTCTATGATAAGTTCAACAAATTCCTGAAGAGCCTCTCTTATTGTTTCATTTCTTGCTGTTTTTTTCTTCTTCTCTATAAATCTGCTTATCTCTGCAAGAGCAGCAGATATTATATCCCCTGAATCCCTCCATCTCTCTGTCCACATACTTATGGTCATTCCTTCTTCTATGTTGATGATTCCAATGAATTCTGTTTCGGGTACAGAAGAATAAATCTCATGTAAAATCTGATTGATATGTCTCATAATTTCCTCCTTTAATGTTTCAGTAAACTCTCAAACTTAACCTTGTACTTTTTCATAACTGCCCGGAGAAACCCTATATTACCAACTTTCTCCATCCCTGCCATCAATAGATACTCTTCATTTCCTATCACATTAAGTTGAAGATAACCTGCCTTGGTTTCAAGAAGGATATTATTGACTCTTCCTGTAATGGAAGGTGGAAGCATACTTAAGAACTTCTTGAACAAATCCCACATATGGGAGTGAGTTGCTGCTGCATAATCAGAATCATAATCAGGAATTGCAATGTCTGAAACTATTATAAGTCCTTCGTCCAAAGAGAATAAACCTACTCCCATACATCCTGGGATAGATCCTTTCATTTCTCTTGTCAGTTCTTCTATTTCTTCTTTCATACTTTTTCTCCTTGTTTTTTTGGTTTCTCCAAGGTCAGTATACTTTAAGAAAGAAACCTCTTACCCATTCTCGCTCTTATCTTAATCATTCTTTTAAGATTAAGATGTAATTTTCTCAGCACAACAGAATGTAAACCTATTCCTATATTATATGGAGAGTTCATAAAATGTCAACCCCTCGTAGAATCCCATAACATATTGGACTCATAAGTATTTTTAGAATGAGTTTTAATAAAGTATTGGAGAGGAGATAGGTTGTTAAAACCGACAGATGGCTCAGGTGTATTATAC
>JALVMZ010000540.1 GCA_027032655.1 Desulfobacteraceae bacterium | reverse complement strand
GCATAAGCCCCACCTTACAATCAACACCTGTTGATTGTAAGGTGGGGCTTATGCAGAGGCCAGAGAGGGTGGTTCTTTTGGTTATAGGATCTATGCTTGGTGCAATCCCGGGTATTGGTATCTATATAATGAAGCTTACACTTTTGATCCTTGCAATTACCTCCAATCTTACCGCCTTTTATAGAATGTATCATGTAAGGACCATGATCCAGGAGAGTGAAGGGAAGTGAAAGACAGGCTTATCTGTCCCCATTGTGGTAAGGTGGTGCAGTTTTATAAAAAACCTTTTCCCACTGTGGACATTATCATTGAGATGGAAGGGAAAGGGATTATATTAATAAAAAGAAAGAATCCTCCTTATGGATGGGCCCTGCCCGGAGGATTTGTGGATTACGGGGAATCCCTTGAATCTGCAGCATTGAGAGAGGCAAAAGAAGAGACCTCCCTGGATGTGGAGTTGATTGGCCAACTGGGGGCATACTCAGACCCATCAAGGGACCCAAGACAGCATAATATATCTTTTGTTTTTATTGCCAAGGGGAAGGGGACGCCGATGGCCGGAGATGACGCCAAAGAGGTGGGGATATTTAGTAAGGATAATATACCAGAGAACCTTGCCTTTGATCATGGAAAGATACTTCAGGATTATTTTGAGAAATGGGTATCAGGCTAAAGAGATTAAGAGCTTTATTAAAGCCTGCCATCCTGCTTTTTCTGCTTTTTATTTCCTGTGTGCTTCTGGGGGAGGCACTCCTTAAAAAACCTGCTTTTCAGTCCTATATAATTGAAAAGATATCCCATGCCACTGGATATGAATTGACTGTTAAAAGAATGAGCATGAATTTATGGCATGGCTTGGGGGTCTCTCTGTCAGGTGTCAAAGTGGAACCTCCTGATGGGGCCTTCTCATTAAGTGCTGTTAATGCGAGGGTCATATTTGATTTAAAAAGGCTACTGAAGAGGGATATTGTCCCCGTTGCACTGTATCTTGATAGACCTTTGCTTGTGGTTAAAGGGGGTG
>JALVMZ010000539.1 GCA_027032655.1 Desulfobacteraceae bacterium | reverse complement strand
AGAGTATATATCATGCTCTTTGGAATATATCCTTTTTGAATCAATGGTAGATCATGGATATGAAATGAAGGGCTGGAACTCCTGCAACACTCACCACATCTGATACAATGCGTCCTGGGGGGATTAAATGACATGTCTTTTACTTTGCAATCATTGCCCTCATTCTATCTGCTGCATTTTCTGCATGATCAGCGATGGCACCTATAATGTCCACAAGCTTGATTAGGTGAAATACGACAAGGGGGTCTTTTATGGTGCTGAATATCTTGAATTTGAGCTCTCTTTCCAGGAAATCCGCCTCTTTTTCATGCTGGCGAATATCCCTTATAATACTCTTTACTTTCTTTCTTGCCTTCTCTGTCCTTGCACTGAAATACTCATTCGCTAAAGATACAAGTGTGGATAGCTTTTCAATGGGGGGAATTACTGACTCTGTAAGATGCAGGATATCAAGTGCCACCTCCTCTGGAACCCCCTTTGGTCTGAATGAAAGCCAGAACAGGGCATCTTCCACTTCATCAAGCACCTTGTCCTGTTCGCCCAGATACTGAAAAAATTGAAACTTATCAACAGGCATAAGTATCCCGTGAGGCAGGTGATTGCGGATATTTCTTTTAATTGCATCTGCTTCGCTCTCAAGTCTTGCAACCTGTTCAGTGAGAAGATCAAACTTCTTACACTCTTCTTGAATATGACATGCGGTGGCCTCTTTCAGTAATTGAGCACACTCTTTTACCTTATCAGCATGTTTTTGAAGTCCTGGAAATGGAGATTTATAAAATAGTGAACTTAATAACCATCGCATAGTATATTCTCCTTTTTAAATATCATATTATAAAAACAATAAAATGAAAAGCTCATATAAGATCATGGAAACAATTATCGTAAAAGGTAGAGTCACCACCCACGATACTGCAATGTTTTTAATTATCCTTAAATCCAGTGCACCCATACCCCTCATAAAACCAACTCCTATTACAGAACCAACAAGCACATGGGTTGTTGAAACTGGCAGCCCCAATCTTGAACACACAAGTATGGTGCTTGCTGCACCAAACTCTGCACAAAACCCCCTTGTGGGTGTTATATGGGTAATCTCCTTCCCGATTGTTTCCATGACCTTCTTGCCAAACAATAGCAATCCCCCACCAATTGCCATACCTCCTATCAATAACATCCAGAAAGGGACCTCCACTTTAAGTGCCACCGATTTGCTTTTAATAACAGAAAAAATGGTTGCCAGCGGCCCCACGGCATTGGCAACATCATTGGCACCATGTGCAAAGGCGACATAACATGCGGTCATAATCTGAAGATATGCAAAGAATCTCTGGGCAATATCATAACTTTTTGTAATTGATGTATGCTTTTTCATCCTCCATTTTATAAGGCTACGGCCAATAATACCGCTTAAACCTGCAAAGGGTAATGATAAGAGCAGTGCCTTAAAGAAGCTTATCTCAATATGGAGATTCTTCATACCCTTGAAGATCAATGAAAGGAAGAGCACAACAAAGACCATGAAGATAAGAAATGGGGAATATCTTTCAACTGCCTTCCCGGGGTCTTTTTTCCCGAATATCATCCTTTCAGTAAAATAATACATTGCACCTGCTATTATTGCCCCTGAGATGGGCGAAATCACCCAGCTCGCAACCACCTTTATCACCTTGCTCCAGGTGATGGCTCCAGCCCCCACACTGACAAAACCAAACCCCACAACCGCCCCCACTATAGCATGAGTGGTGGAAACGGGAAGTCCATAATAACTTGCGATATTAACCCATATACCGGATGCAAGTAGTGCAGAAAACATCCCGAGCATTAGATGATCGGGTCTGTCAACGAAAAGTGAAGGAGATATCAGTCCCTTGCTGATGGTGCTTGTTACAAATCCCCCTGCAATAACCGCACCCAGGGTATTTGCTATAACTGATATTATTACCGCCTGTCTTACTGTTATAGCACCGGACCCCACTGAGGTTCCCATGGCATTTGCAAGGTCATTGGAGCCAATATTTACCGCACTATAAAGTCCCACAATGATAGCAACTGAAAGCACCAGGACATCGATTCCCATATTAAACCCCACATAAAAAAAGGAGGACTACCTTACGGAACAGTCCTCCTTTATAATTTTACGGGCATACTTTCAAGTAGAATTATTCTATCTTCAATATCAACGCCCCACCTGTATCACCTGCAGCGCATCCTGTCCAGAGCATATAACCTCCACCCTTCATTACGGTCTCTTCAATTCCTTCTATTATCAGTCTGGCAACTGTTGGACCCTGGGGATGCCCATATACCATGGAACAACCATAGTTATTGAATCCCTGCTCCTCTGTGCCAAATGGGTCAATCCCCATCTGCTGCCCAAAGTATAGGTCATTAACAATAAATGGATTATGTGTCTTGATTACCTTAATATCCTGAATCTTAAGACCAGCTTTTTCAAGTGCCATCTTTGATGCAGGAACAGGGGCAGCTGCCATATATCCCCGCTCTGTCCTTGCAAAGCCATATGAGACTATTTTAATGGTTACTGATGGATCTGTACTCAGTTCCTTTGCCTCCTCTTCAGTGGTAACAATAATGGCACAATTTCCGTCAGCAGGATGGGTTTGAGTTCCAAAGGTGAGGATGCCCCCAGGAATTACAGGCTTGAGGGCCGCAAGCCCTTCCTTTGTGGTGGGTGTAATGCCCTCATCCTCTTCCACCAGTTTTGTCTTCTTTTTTCCTATCTTAACCTCAGCAGGGAACATATATCTCTTCTGGAATTCTCTGTCATTTTCAAGTGCCATCTGGTATTGTTCATATCTCCTCAACCCCAGCTCATCACACTGCTCTTTTGTAAATCCACCCATTTTGCCCACATTTTCAGCAGTTTCAATCATCTTAAGACCCACATTGGGATCACTGTTAAAATTGTCCATGAGCCAGTTCTCAGAGATCACCTCACCGCCTGGTCCAAGGGGATTGGGCCAGATAGTATGTGGACCATTGGAGCACCTATCTGTCATTATTGTATAACAATTACTGAACATTCCGGTTTCAATTCCCATTGCAGCCATATACACACATGTTGCTGAAGTGGTGCACGCCTGACTTATGGTAACACCAGGAGTCGCCTCAGCACCCAGAAGTGCTGCTACCCATGGACCTGCATAAAACCACTGTGGCTGACCTATGGTCATGCCAAGAATTACATAATCAAATATCTTCGGGTCCCATCCTTTCTGAGCCAGCCACCTCTTTGATGTATTACCTGCAAGAATTACCGCATGCTCATTCTGCATACTCCCCTGCCATCTGCTGAATGGCGTGCTGTAATAACCTCTGTAAGGTATAAATGCCTTTGTTATCATAGTCAATTTCCTCCTCCATAAATTTTTATATCAACGGTAACGGGAATAATCATTATACAGAATTAATACCTCCCATCACCCATTATATCTTTATTGATCAGCCCACTTTCCG
>JALVMZ010000538.1 GCA_027032655.1 Desulfobacteraceae bacterium | reverse complement strand
GTTGGCAGAAAATTCCAGTGGGACCTCCTTGCACAATGATTTCAAGATAGTTCTCGGTGCATCAAATATCTTATTCTGCTTTCCTAAGAAGCATGGATCATGGTATATGACTTTGCCATCAAAGGGTTGATTTATGTCAATATCACCCTGTTCCATCAATTCTGAAATCAGCTCAGTGTAGTGCCTTACTGTTATATCATGCTCACCATATTCGTTTTTTATGGTGTTCATACAGTGCGGGGAAAGGGCTATTATCTCTTTTACACCATATTTATCAAATTTTTCGAGATTCTCATCCCTCAATTCCTCAAAAAGGCCCCACTCTCCCATTCTCCTTATCTCATTTCCACAGCAGGCCTCTTCATTTCCCAGGATACCAAACTCATATCCAATGCTGTTTAAAATTTTTGCTACATTCTGTGCAATTACCATGCATCTGGGATCATATGCATGGATACAGCAAAGTAGCATTAACCTCTTTGATTGTGTATCCTTTACATGGTGAATGGTAAAATCCAGCTCCTTTGTCCATTCATCCCTCTTATTGACTGGCCTTCCCCATGGATTCTTTTGAACATAGGTATTTTCAAGTGCCTTCTGAATGGATACAGGTATTCTTCCCTTTTCAACCATATCTGCTCGAACACCAACAATCACCTCTGATGGACGGACATCCCTGGGGCATCTGAGTGTGCATTCTCCACATGAGGTGCAAAACCATGGAATTGAATAATCTATATCCCTCCTTAGATAGGTCTTTCTAACTATCAATCTTATATTAAATGGGGTGATTCCTGCTTCAGGACATCCACCTGTGCAGGTTCCACATTGCATACACATGTTTTCTCGCCCCTGCATAATCTCGGTCATGCCAAGAAACCTCCCTGAATATATAAAACTGTCTGGCTCCCTTTAAATCAAATAAGGCAAAAGTTCAAGCAAATATTACTGGTTCATTTCTTTGAGTTTTTCAATGACCCTTATGTCAGTGATTCTTGTATCTGGATACTGTCCGTCTGGATCCTTTTCTAAATATTTTACCATATCCCATATGGTATTGAGAGCGGATGTAACACCCACAAGTGCCTCCATCTCCACCCCTGTCCTCGCCTGTGCTTTTACGGTGCAGAACAGCTCAATATAATCCTCTTTTATTACTGATTTAAGCTCTACGCTATCAAGTGGTATCTGATGACAGTGGGGTATTAAAAGGTGGGTCTGTTTTGCAGAGTTCATTGCGGAGACTTCTGCAACCAGCAGGGGATCACCCTTTTTTATCTCACCGCTCTTAACGGCCTGAATAGTTGACGGATAAAGATAAATCTTCCCACACGCAACCGCCTTTCGTTTAACCACAGGCTTTTGGGTTATATCCACCATCCCCATATTATTACTCCTTAAAAATCTCTTCTTTTGTGCATGCCTCCTTTTTTATCCGATTTACAGCATCCATTAGTGCGGGAAATACATTCTCCCTTATGTCCCCTCCCACAGATATGGCCATAACAGGATCTCCCACATTTAGTGCTCCTTCATTGAGCCTTATAAGAACATCCACTATGCCATCTCTTTTTTTGACCTCATTTATTATATCTGATACCTTATCCTTATTATAGGATACATGTATTGCCTTTACAGGTCTTCCATCCCTCGAGGAGCCCCTTACTATACCCAGGTGGGTTAGTATCATCCCGATCCGTTCTGCCTCTGGATGCCCTCTCATCTCTTTAATCATCCCTGAAATATCTATCTCTTCCATATTAATTCTCCTCATTATTTGAATTAAGATTGAATAGTTCTCTTGTAATATCAAGGAAAAGGTCTCTTGTGGATCTATCTGCCTTTCTTTTCAGCATTATTATTGGATCATTCAGAATCTTATCCGTTATGGAAATTGTAAGCGTTTCAATGAGCTTCTTATTTTCAGGGTCCATGTCCCTTAGTTGAGACAATGTCTTTTTGAGTTCAGATGTCCTAATCTGCTCCACCTTCTCCTTTAACGACTTAATTGTGGGCACCACCTCAAGGGTGGTTAACCACTTTTGAAATTTTATCACTTCTTCTTTCACTATCCTCTCTGCCTTTATCGCTTCCTGTTTTCTTCGCTCTAAATTTATTTCAATTACATTTTTGAGTTCATCTATATCATATAGATATACATTGGTAATACCATTAACTTCAGGTTCCACATCTCTTGGAACAGCAATATCAATAATAAAAAGAGGTCGCCCCTTTCTCTTCTTGATCGCCTTTTTCACATCATCATATTGAATAACATATCCTGGTGAAGCAGTGGAGGTAATAACAATATCCACTTGAGTTAAATATTCCTGTATCTCTTCAAAGGAAACAGCCGCACCATTGAATTCTTCAGCAAGCTGTATTGCTCTTTCAAAGGTGCGATTTGCAATATATATATTATCCACACCATTGTTTATCAGGTGTCGTGCTGCAAGCTCTGCCATCTCACCTGCCCCCACAAGCAGAACATCTTTCCCTTCAAGCCGGAAAAATATCTTTTTTGCAAGCTCAACCGCTGCATAGCTTATGGACACAGCAGAATCTGATATCCCTGTCTCTGTCCTGACCCTTTTTGCTGTCCTGAATGCCCTGTGCATTAATCTGTTCAGGACAACACCGGATGTCTTTGCATTAACTGCATGTCTGTATGCCTCTTTTACCTGCCCCAGTATCTGAGGCTCCCCCATAATCATTGAATCAAGACTTGAGCTAACCATGAATATGTGGGATACCGCATCCATCCCATGATATTCATAAATCATACGAGATAGCTCATCCGGGGTTACATTTCCTATTTTTGCCATTAATGATATAATCTCCTCTCTTGCAGCATCTGGCTCATCTGTTATGGAAAGGCATTCCACCCTGTTACATGTTGAAAGAAACAGTCCCTCTTTTATACATGGAAGCTCCCTTATTGTGGAAAGAGCATCCTGTATTCTCTTATCATCAAGGGCAAAGCGTTCTCTCAATTCAACAGGTGCTGTCCTATGATTGAGTCCAATATTAAGTATGCCGATCATAAGGAAGCTCCACCCTGAATATTCTTAAAACTATGATATCCTCCGAGCAGGAGGCTTGCTCCTAAAAAAGTAAAAATCAGCACCAAAAAGCATATTATAGACATAATTGCCGCCTTCCTTCCCTGCCAGCCAACCATAATCCTTTCATGAATAAGTATTGCATAAAGAAGCCATGTAATCAGGGTCCAGACCTCCTTAGGATCCCATTGCCAGTAAGTGCCCAGTGCCTGCTGAGCATAAACTGCCCCCGTTACCATTCCTATGGTTAGAAAGGGGAAACCATATACAAGGGAGTAATGGTTTATGGAATCCAGGGTTGCAAGAGATGGAAGCCTGTTATATATAGCACCCAGTTTCTTATTTTTTATCTGTTTTTCCTGAATAAGATACATTATTGATGACACAAAGGTTATGGCAAAAAGGCTATTTCCGGTAAATA
>JALVMZ010000537.1 GCA_027032655.1 Desulfobacteraceae bacterium | reverse complement strand
TACAGGATCTGTATCTGTAACCTTAATATTTATTATATTAGTAAACTTTTCCCTCGAAACCTGGATCTTATCCTGAAGTTTATAAATTGTGGAGATAATTCGGGGATTAAGGTTTATATTATCCGATAAAAGTGATCTGGGAATGATCCCCAGCTTTACAGCCGTCCTGAGTAAAACTTCGTGTCCCTTTATTACTGATAACTGGGTTTCAATATCCTCTCCCATTGACCAGGAAAGGGTGCCTATATTCAGACCCTGAATGGGGAGTTCCTTTTCAAATTTTATCGAGCAAACAGCAGTATAAAGAGGGACAGGGGCCCTTATTATGGCAAATACGGTGCTAAATATCCCAAAAATAATCACAGTAATGAGAACTGTGATCTTCCTTTTTCTCAATACCCTCCAGTATTCCCTGAGATTTACATCATACTGGGCCAAAACTAATGCACCCCTCTAACTATCTCCTATTAAAATGCAGATACTGTCTTAAAAAGTATCTTGATTCAAATTCATGGGGATAGAATAAGAAGTTCAATAAGGGTAAATGGTTATTTATCCACTCATTTATGTCTCCAATGAGCATCCTGGGAACATATACAAGGTCACCATCTTCAAGTGGTATGTTCTGGGTTATGTCCGCTTTTCTGAACAGGGCCTTAAGATCAGCCATCATAACAAGGGGCTTTTTCCCCGGCCCCATGGCCCTTATAATCAGCGTATTTTCTTCCTTTGCAAGCGGAGTGAATCCCCCCGCCAGACTCACCGCACCAAGTAAATCCTTCACATCTTTTAATGCATATACGCCCTGAGATGCCACCTCTCCCATTACATATACCCTTTCCCCAAATTCAGGCAATTCCGGTATCTCAACTATATCCCCATCATCTATGATTATGTTTAGTCTTTGATCTCCTTTTTCAATAATATCGTATAGATTTATTATATAAGTTTTTCCTTTTCTTATAAGTTTGGTATTTTTAATATCACCATCTACCGTATATCCACCTGCAAGAGATATTAAATCC
>JALVMZ010000536.1 GCA_027032655.1 Desulfobacteraceae bacterium | reverse complement strand
ATGATTCATATTCCATCTGTCATCCTGAGGGTGTCTGAAAGACACCCGAAGGATCTATGAGATGCTTCGGGGCTTCGCCCCTCAGCATGACAGATAAGGTAATTCCAGATATATGTTGAAAAAAGATATTATTTAATTAGTTTTGCAAAGCTCTTTTTTTGATGTAACCAATTATAAAACTGAATTAAAAGGCTATAAGATATGTAAAGACAGGATAAAACAGATTTTATCTTATAAAGAAGCCGAAAAAGACGATGAAGGATTTACATCGAACACAATCCAGTAATTGCCTCATATTGTTCGGATCAGAATATACTGATGAGATGCCTTTGATTAGAATAAGAATAGCTCCCACAATATAAATAAAGAAGGCTATCTTCACATCATCTTCTATTAACAATAATCTCATAATCAGTTAGTTATCACCCTCCCTTTAAATTTATTCACCTGTGCTTTTTAAGAGGATAAAATAATCTCTTCACTTTCATCAGTTCAATATCACCTCTTTTTTAACTCCATTCGATAGACCTTTTCAAAGCTATACTATTATATTCAGATCAGATTTTCAATATATGGGGAATTAATTTGCTTGATAACTAATATATTATAATAATAAACTCTATGATAAATCATTAAGGGGGTCAGATATGTGGAAGAAAGTCTTTATTATGGTTATTGCAATTCTTCTATTTGCTCCTGGATACTATCAGATGGCAAGTGCTGAAAGGGGCGTCACGGATACAGAGATAAGAATTGGCCAATGGGGGCCTCAGACAGGGCCTGCAGCACTGTGGGGGGCTGTTGCAAGGGGAACAGGTTGCTATTTCAGGATGATAAATGAAGAGGGGGGTATTCACGGAAGAAAGATACGATACTTCTTGCGGGATGATGCATACATGCCACCCAAAACCAAGGCAATTGTAAAAGAACTGGTTGAAGACAAACAGGTATTCGGTTTTGTGGGAGGTGTGGGTTCTGCAACAGGAATGGCAGTAAAAAAATACCTCCACAATAATAAGGTCCCATGGGTCGGCCCATCCGCAGGCTCCACACACTGGGCATTCCCACCTACCAGATATCTATTTGCTGTATATCCCCTTTACTGTGATGAAGCTGCCATCCTGGTAAATTATGCAGTGAAAAAGCTCGGTAAAAAAAGAATTGCGGTATTTTACCAGAATGATGACTATGGGAAACTGGGGCTGTATGGCGCCCAGGTGGCCCTTGAAAAGCTGGGAATGAAGCCGGTTGAAGCGGTATCCGTTACACCATTTGATACAGATCTCACATCCCATGTGAACAAACTAAAGGCCTCCAAGGCCGATTGCGTGATAATGTTCCCGGGACCAAAGCAGGGAGCCATAATCATCATGACAGCGGCCAAGATGGGTTATCATCCCCAATGGATGGCAACAAGCACGCTGAGTGATACACCAATAATGTTCAAGATTACCAAAGGATTGTTTAAAGATGTCATATTTGTCACATTTGGTGAACTGCCTCAATCCCAGCACCCCTTGATGATAAAATACAGAGAGGCCAAAGAGAAATACGCCCCCAAAGAGAGATGGGGAATATTCTTCTATGCAGGTTTTCTTTTTGCAGAACCCATGATTGAAGGGTTCAAAAGAGCTGGCAGAGACCTTACTGTGGAGAACTTTGTAAAGGCAATGGAATCAATAAAGGACTTTCAGGGCATCGGTCCAAAGATCAGTTATGGCCCCAATAAAAGGCAGGGAACAAGGAGCATGTTTATTGCAAAGTGCGGTGATAATGGAAGACCTGAGAAACTCACCGACTGGCTTGAATCTGACATAGACCTCAATAAAGTTCTCAAAAAGATGGGTCAAAAATAAACATCAAAGATAAAACAGACCCCCTTCAATTGAAATGGTGAAGGGGGTCTGTATGCAATTCAGATCTTGACAGAGCCTATCAATGACTTGATGTCTCTGATACCCTTTTTTATGCAATAATCCCTTAATCCATCAATAATCTTAATACTTGCAAGAGGATCAACAAAATTTGCTGTTCCCACCTGGATGGCACTTGCACCTGCTATCAAGAATTCCAGGGCATCCCTCTCATTCATGATTCCACCAATACCTATAACAGGTATTTTTACGGCATCCGTAACTTTATAGACCATATAGACCGCAATGGGTCTGATGGCTGGGCCTGATAGCCCCCCCCATATATTTGATAGCCTGGGTCTCCTGGTCTCAATATCAATACTCATAGCAGTCAGGGTATTTATCAGGGATAAGGCATCCGCGCCTGCATCTTCCACTGCCTTTCCAATCTCTCTTATGTCAGATACATTGGGTGATAGTTTGACAATTACCATCTTATCAGTATTCTTCACAACAGCTTCTGTTACCCTGAAAGCACTATCAGGTGAAACTCCAAATGCCATTCCCCCCTCTTCCACATTGGGGCATGAGATATTCACCTCCAGTGCATCAATACCATCCACTCCCTTGAGACGCAAAGCAAGTTCCTGATACTCTTTTATACTATGTCCGTAAATATTTACTATTATGCATGTATCAAAGGCATTAAGCTCTGGAAGTATCTCTTTTAAAAAACGCTCAACGCCTATATTAGCAAGACCTATGGAATTTATCATTCCGCAGGGTGTTTCAACTATCCTGGGGGGAGGATTTCCCTCCATGGGCTCTAAGGAAATTCCTTTTACCACAATCCCGCCCAATCTGCTGAGATCCAGAATAGAGGAAAATTCCAGTCCATATCCAAAAGTGCCTGATGCAGTAATAACTGGATTTTTGAGCTTCAGGTCTCCTATTTTTACTTGAAGCTGTGGCTCAATCAACCCATACTCCTTTATGATATGCTTACCCAATCAATCTCATGAGACCAGAAAACCGGCCCTTCCTTGCATACCCTGAGATATCTCGCATCTCCCCTGGCTGCAGGCATTACACACCCCTGACATGCACCCATTCCACATGCCATGGATGACTCAACAGATACCTGGCAGGGTGTATTATATAGCTCAACAATTTCATGAATCCTCTTTAACATGTTCATGGGACCACATGAAAAGATCATTAATCCTTTATCTGGCTCTTTGGTGTTTTTTAAAGACGAAATTATCAGGTCACTTACCAGACCCTTTACACCTGCGGAGCCGTCCTCAGTGCTTACTCTTATTTTAAGTTCAAAGGGGAGGATATCTTCAACAGGAATCATATCATCTGCTGTCCTGTAACCTGCAAGGAATTCATATGACCTCTTATCCCGGCTCAGCACCTGTGCAAGGGATAGCAACGGAGCAATCCCCATGCCACCTGATACAATAACAAATTGCATTTCCCTATCAGGGATATCAAACCCTTTGCCCAATGGACCATGGATGGCCAATCTCTTCCCTTTTTTTGATTCAGACAGTATCTTTGTCCCCCTCCCAACTATCCTGTAAATTATGGAAAATGTGCCATCTTCTTCAGCATAGGCGATGGAAAATGGCCTCCTGAGTAATGGATCATAACCTGCCACATCAAGACCAATCATTACAAACTGCCCTGGTAAAAACGACCCTGAAATCTCACTGGATTTCAGGGTCATCAAAAAAACACCATCTATCAGTCTTTTATTTTTAATTACTTCAGCCTGTTCATCAACCATCATGTAAAGTTAGTCTCCAGTTACAACTTATGCAAATGGGAATTAATGGTTCCTGAATCCCAGTCTCCTGACTGCCCCTGCTTTCATCAGTGTTACATGATCCCTTCCGATGTTAATAAGTTTCATGCCCTTAACCATTGAACCTGACCTTACAATCTCTCCATTGATGACAGCAAATCTGCTTGAAGGATTGTTTGCCCAGACTATTGCCTCAAGCTTAAGCCCTTCCAGATCAGGCCCTTCAATCCCTTTTTCCTGTATATCCTTCTGTTTCACTGATGATTGTAAAAGATGCGTCTCCTTTTGGGCATAAGGTTCCAATCTCTTAGGTGGATTTTCTTTTTTAAAAGAAGAAACTGGAATGGTCTTTTTTACAATCTCTTTTTTCACCACTATCTTTGATCCTGATTTCATAACTTCTCTTCTGATCGGGGCAGTTGTAAATGATCTCTTACCAGTCTGTTCTGATTTATAATTCCTTAAGCCATTCATTAATAAAGGATATAATACATAAAAGCCCGCCACTACTCCTATTAACAGGACAAACATAAAAAGGGTAATTGCCCGTGTTTTCCAGTAGTTCCTCCTTGATCTCCTGGCTATGGTCTTTCCTGGATTAACCAGACCTTTGTCATGGGTTTCCTGGACTTCTCCTTCCTGCTCAAGTCTTCTAAGTGCCTTCAGAATGGAACTCATCTCTTACCCTGTTCCCTTTCATCGGATTTCTCCTTAAAATTATTTCCCCCAAAAAGATGAGGAATCTTAAGGGATCCGCTTTCATTGTAAAGAACTATCTTTGTAAGGGGACCAACAATGCCATCAACCTTGAGACCATGCTTTGCCTGTATTATCTCAATGGCCTCTCTTGTTGCGTCATCATATACAGGGTCAATCTTGATATTTTCAAAACCAAGCTCTTTTAATAACATCTTCAATATAATTAATGATTCTCTTGGTGCACTGACTGGTATGGTGCCCGGGAAGTTCAAAAAGTTCTTCCATGGCACATAGGCCACTCCAGAATAAAACTGTTTTATTTCCTCAAGAGTGCCAATAATCTCCTTGCCTTTATCATCCAATAGGACCATATCACCATTTCTTATTGCCTTCAGAACCATGTATTTAGGTTCATCTGAGCCAGGGGATGTGAATTTTAAAATCGCAGGTATGTTCAGGATTTTTATGATATTGAAATCATGGTCATTGAGCTTTTTCATTTCAAAACCATTTCTCTTTGATACAAATCTGAAGAAGTTATCATCA
The DNA here is from genome assembly GCA_027032655.1 of Desulfobacteraceae bacterium. Lineage (GTDB taxonomy): Bacteria > Desulfobacterota > DSM-4660 > Desulfatiglandales > JALVMZ01 > JALVMZ01. Next base: position 5,454 of record JALVMZ010000536.1, on the reverse strand, counting down.
TCAAGGGAATCCATATATCGATCAGAACTGTATCCCTGGCCCCATAGATTTAGTGCCCATTTAAGGGCTGAAGACCTTGTAAGTCCTGCCCCAGTCTCTTCCATTAACTGGCTAAATGTGAGAACCGAAGGATTGGCCTTTTGTGATATCTCTTTTTCCTCTTTTACCCGCCCTTTGGGAGTGCGATTTTTACTGGAATGTTCTGGGGATACATTTTTACCTTTCTCTTTAATACTTATTGTGGATCTATCGGTACCTGAAATCTGAATCTTATTAAAATAACCTGCCCGATAAATAAGATATACGGACATGACAACGGCAACAACTATAAAAACATAGGCAAATCTTTTTACTCTCTTCCTTAACCATGCCTTCTTAATCTCTCCCCTGGTTGATAGCTCTTTTATTGCGCTTTTTACTATCGTTCTTGTAATTCGCTTCTTATTTAATCCAAAGGCTGAAAGAAGTGCCCTATCACATACTATATTTATCATACGGGGAATACCCCTTGAGTAATCATATATCTCTCTGAATGCGCCACCGGTAAAGGTAACATCTGGATTTGGAGATGCAATGTGAAGCCTGTGATTTATATAATCCTTTGTCTCTTTAAAGGTGAGGGGCTGGAGATGACAACTCAGAGATATCCTCTGCCCCAGTTGTCTCAGTTCATATGAGTCAAGCATCTCTCCCAGCTCAGGCTGTCCCACCAATATAATCTGAAGCAGTTTACTGGTTGAAGTTTCAAGATTGGATAAAAGTCTTATCTGCTCAAGCACATCCTTACTCAGATTCTGGGCCTCATCAATCAGTATGATCACCTTTTTACTCTGGGACTTTTTCTCAATCAGGAATTTATTCAGCACATCTATCAAATCCTTAATGTTATCTGCATCAGAAGGGATGCCAAATTCATCATTTATTGCCTTAAGGAGTTGAACAGAATTCATTTTGGGATTAAAGATATAAGCATACTCAGTGTCCTCATCAAGACTTTCAAGAAAAGCCCTGCACAGGGTTGTCTTGCCTGTGCCCACTTCTCCTGTAATCTCCACAAATCCATCTCCCTGTGATATGGCATATTTTAAATGTGCCATTGCCTCTTCGTGGGATCTGGCAAGGAAGAGGTATTCAGGGTTTGGGAGTAACTGAAACGGCCTCTCTTTAAAACCAAAGAATTTATTATACATTATCTATTTTGGTCCTCCTCTTCCTGGCTTTGGATCTGCATAGCGTTTGTAATGGGTCTTGAGCCACTGTTCAATATGGGCGGAGTCATGCCTCACATCAACCCGTATTATCCGGCGTTTGGGTGTGGATGGACCTTTATAAATATACAGTCTTGCCTTCCTCGAAAGTCTTACAGAATATACATCTTCCACGCCTTTATACTTATGTATGTGTGCTCCAGGAGTGGTGGTGGGGTCTCTATCAAATTCAAGAATCCCGTTTACAAGGGAAGAGAAGAGCTCTCTTCTTTTGAAATATATGTTCTCTAAGTCCTCAATTGCATAATCCGTTACTTCTGAATTTTTTATCAGATTTCCTATGATCTCCTTCAGATTTTCAAAGGCCTTCTTCTCATTAGTGGCACTGAGTCTTTCTTTATATCTGTCTCTATCCTCTTCAAGGCTCTTCATTTCCTCTTCAAGCAGTGACTGATACTGCCTGTGTTCCTCTATTTTCTTTTCAAGCTCCATTATTTCTTTTGCCTCATGTTCACTCTTCCCCACATAAAAATCAATCATTCTGATTAGATGACTTCCTGTAACAGGCTTTGGAATAAAATAGGTGTTTGTGAATTCCTGTGCTTCCCTGATTGCCTCTGAATCCATTCCTGTAAGTAGTATAATGGGAAGATATGGATACTCTTCCCTGATAAAAGGTATGGCATCAAGCCCTGATAATCCTGAATTTTTAAAGTGTATATCCAGCAAAATAAGATCAATTGGGTCATCTGTGGTGTTCAGGTATTCCAGCAACTCAACCGGGCTGTAAAAGGACTTGAGTTCTTTTAAAACCATGTGTTTTTCAAGAAACATCCTTATTGCCTGGTGGACCTTCTCCTCATCATCCACCAGGACAACAAAATACTGTCTTTTCCTGTGTTCTTTTGTCTCCACTTCCAGAACCCTTATGCACTATTTTGCTTTGTATTTTCAAAGGGCATCTCAAGTGTGACCCTGAATCCTTTTCCGTATGGGGTTTTAACATTTTCGCCCCGTATTTTAAAGCCCATCTGTTCAGAGAAGAATTTCATAAAGGTGGTTCCCAGTCCATATCCCTCCCTTTTTGAAGATGGAATGGGCTCTTTAAATATCTTATCCAGATACTCTTCAGGAAGGCCCCCGCCATTATCTGTTACAACCAGATTAACAACATCACCATTCTCCCTCATGACAACTGAAATATATGGTCTAAATGAACGATACTCCTTTATATCCCTCTTCATTATTTCTATCTGTTTGAGCTCAATGGCCTTTTGAGAATTCTTTATAAGATTTCTTAGTATTTCAACCACCTTGTATGGGTCGCATTTTATCTTATCTGATCCCTTCATGCACCCATGATCAACATCAAACTCAATATCATAGCGATCTTTGATTCTTCCGAGCTCATTTCCCAGCTCTTCCTTTATTATTGATACAATCTCATTTACTTCGAGGGGCCTGGGGTCAAAGGTGAGCTTCTTCTCAAGCCCCCTCAGGTGGGCAAGAATTGCGTTCTGAAACGGTTCAATTATCTGACTATAAATCTCAAGCTCTTTGGTTTCAGGCAGGTCATTTACAATGTTATGTATCTGAGAACGCCATGTGCCCTGTAAAAACAGCAGTTCATCCTTTGCATAATTGGATTGAGCCACCACATCTTCTGTTATCTTTCTCTCTGTTACAAGGAATTCCAGAAGTCTGCTCTTTTCCTTCTCCTCCTTGGTCTCAAGTGCCATCTGCTCTCTTACAATATCAGCAGGGGACTTTTTCAATATCATAAATATCATGAGAATTATAAAACATGAAGATATGAACAAAAATGACCTGCTGAGAAATAGCCGGGGATACAGAGTGCCTTTGGGAAATAGGGGTTTGGAGTATATGATTGTAAAGAATATATTAAAAAAGGTAACATAGATAAATGTTGCCTTTCCCCCAAGTAGCCACGAAAAAAAGAGACTTGAAACCACAAGACCGAATGCAAACAGGAAGTATCTCTGTTCATTTACCACAAAATAGTCGAATAGGATGAAAGATACAACATAAATTGCAAAAAGAAGCACCGTAAGGAGGATGAATCTTCTCCTGGAAGCAAGTAAATCTCTAAATATCTTTATATAATCTATCTTCATAAAAAGACTGAAAATGGCATTTAATATGCCATCACTCCTAATAAGTTATTAATTTCACTTATAAAACATATGATTTAAATCCTTATGTGTCAACCATAACATTTATTTTCATTATTCCCAGATGCCAGGGATTGGGGTTTTACAGAACCTGCATCTTCCATTGACAATATTTAATTCCCCTATTGTATATCCCAGCCTTTGAATCAATATTTTCCCACAGTTATGGCAATATGTGTGTGTTCCCTCATGTCCCGGGACATTCCCTATGTAAACATAATGGATACCCTCTTTCATCGCTATATCTCTGAATCTTTCAAGTGTTCTGACTGGTGTGGGGGGAAGTCGAGTCAGTTTATAATGCGGAAAAAATCTCAAAAAATGAAGGGGATGGTCAGGGCCAAGCTCTTTTAGTATCCATCCACACATCCTCTTTATCATGTCGGGGTCATCCACCCATGTGGGGACCACTAAGGTGGTCATCTCAAACCAGACTCCCTGCTCCTTCAGTGTCTTAAATGTGTTAAGCACATGGTAAAGCCTTCCACCATTCAAGCACCTGTATATGCGATCACTAAATGATTTTAGATTAATATTTGCACCATCAAGGTATCTGGCAAGCTTGATGAGCGGTGTTCTATTTATATAACCATTTGAAACCAGAACATTTCTCAATCCATTCTCATGAGCTATCTTTGCGGTATCATACATATACTCATAAAAGGTTATGGCCTCTGAATATGTGTAGGCAATGGATGGGGTCTTCCATCTCTTTGCCTCCCTTACCACATCAGGAGGGAAAAGCTCAGTAAATTTAACATCTTCCGGTCTTCTCTGGGATATCTCCCAGTTCTGACAATTAAGACATCTAAAATTACAACCCGTGGTTGCTATGGAAAATATGGTGGATGAGGGGAGAAAGTGATTAAGGGGCTTTTTCTCAATGGGATCTACATGAACAGCACAGGGATTTCCATATGCAAGGGAATAGAGCTTTCCCCCGATGTTTACCTTGGATCTACAAACACTCCTGTCCCCTGGCTCAAGTACACATCTATTTGGACATACATGACACTGAACAGTCCTTCCATCCGATGAATAATGAAATCCCTCCATTGACCATTTCCAGGGCCTTGATGGGGCATCACCCTTGAAAATATGGCCCTTTATGTCCTTGCAGTTCTTTCTGTTTCGGTTATTTGAAAAGGGAAATGCATCTGCTGACCCCAATGGACAAAATAGCCCTGTTACACCAAGACCCATTATCCTTAAAAAATCTTTTCTTGTGATACCTTTTCCTTTCATCTAAAAGGCCCTTCTTTTAAAGAATAACAATACTATAATACTTGATAGCTTGATAAGCATCAAAATAATAATGGTATTTCTTAAGCCCAATATGGGGATAAATAGAGTACCAGTTAAAAGAACACCCATTCCAGCACCCATGAGGTCAGCCGCTATACAGCCCGAAGCAGGGCTTCTCTCCTCTCCTATCAGGGTGGCAGAAAGTGGAAACTGAAATCCACAGAAAAAAGAAAACAAAAAGCAATATATGAGAAAAATTATCTCTCCCACTGCTGTTCTCAAAAAAACCACCCATATAAAGTATATCCCGAGCATAATTAGTATTGAAATGTCAGCCTCAAGCAGTCTCTGTTTCAGTTTTTCTTTGACCCTTGTGCCAAGGATTGCACCGGGCAGAAGCCCGCCAAGAAATGATGTTATTATTGCCCCCACTTTTAAATAAACATATCCGTGAATAATCTGAAATGTCAGGATGATGAGCATCTCAGCACTCATATTGCACATTCCTGTTGTAAAGAGCAGATACTCCTCCCTTTTTATTAAAAATACATACAATATGGTTAATGGGATAAGGATAATAAAAAAAACTCTTGGTGAACTCCCATGTTTAAAAAACCACTCCCTGAACATTATACTAACTGCCCTGGGTTCAAAGTCCCTGTTTATATTCGCATCTTTCTTAATAATCCCGTTTATCATCATGATTCGTTCATCTGTCACATTGCCCCTGTAAAATCCCTTAATATAGGAGGTCTCAATTGAGAGCTTCTTCAGTCTTTCAGGAATATCGTATGTAATAGGTCCATCCC
>JALVMZ010000535.1 GCA_027032655.1 Desulfobacteraceae bacterium | reverse complement strand
GACTTTCGGCTGGTATAGGAATCATTGCTGGAATCTTTCTGTTCCTGAATACTTATCTGAACCATCCTCCTGGGAATATGCATCTATATATTATGTTTATTGTTGCTGTTTTTGTAGGCGCGCTTGCAGGATTTCTCGTTTATAACTTTAATCCTGCATCAATATTCATGGGTGATTCTGGAAGCCTTTTTATTGGATTCATTATGGGAACGCTGACAGTTGTAGGAGGAGCGGGAACCAGCTTTGAGGCGAATATCAAACATCTTCTTTCTGTAATAGCAATACCAATTTTTATTGTCTTTATTCCCATCCTTGACACAGGATTTGTTAGTGTGATGAGGAAGCTATTCAGAAGGCCCATATCACAGGGGGGCAAGGATCATTCCTCTCACAGGATGGTGGCAATCGGTTTATCAGAGAGGAATGCTGTGCTTCTGCTTTATACTTTTTCGGTCTTATCAGGACTTATTGCCATCTTTATAAATTATTTAAGCACAGGGACTGCACTTGTAATTATTGTATTCTATCTACTTATAGTGGGTTTTTTCTGGATATATCTTGGAAGAGTAAAGGTATACGAGGAAGATTCAATCCTGAAAGAGACAAAGGGTCTCACTCCGATTCTGGTTCAGATAACATACAGGAGGAGGCTATTTGAGGTATTTCTGGATTTTGTGCTCATATCCGTAGCATATTATACTGCATATCTGCTCAGGTTTGAAGGACCTCTATACTACCTGATAGGTTCCAATTTTAAGATATTCCTGAAATCCCTTCCCATTGTAATTGCCTGTCAGATATTCTCGTTTTATATAATGGGGGTGTATAAAGGCATATGGGAGAGAACAAGCATAAGTGATCTTATTGGTTATATAAAGGCAATAACTCTGGGCACGGTCCTGTCAATACTTATACTCCTGTTTTTATATAGATTTCACAGCTTTTCAAGGGCGGTATTTATAATATACTGGATGCTTTTATTGCTCCTGGTTTCTCTTTCCAGACTATCTTTCAGACTTGTGGATGAGG
>JALVMZ010000534.1:2820-3499 GCA_027032655.1 Desulfobacteraceae bacterium | reverse complement strand
GAACTTGATTGGGCAACCCAGAGGATAATCAACATGTATATTGCATGGTGTAAGATATTAAGAGACATACTCAAAAGACTTGGAATGAAGAGTATTCGGGAATTGGTAGGCCAAACAGATTGTCTTGTTCATTTAGACCACCTGAGAAGTAAGAATAATTAGTAGAAGAGGTTTATGAATGCGCGGGAAAGATACAATTTTGAAATTGATTCATAGTAGGAAAGATCTCATCTCTGATGTTCCCATGCCATTATCCCATGACAGGGAGGTGGAGGGGGGCTGTGGTGTTACAGGATTTGCATGTAACATACCTGTGAAAGGCAGGCATATTTTTGAGCCCTCAAAACAGATGCATAATCGTGGAAATGGGCTTGGTGGTGGAATATCAGCAATGGGCCTGGATTCTTCTTCTCTGGGAGTCTCTGATGATATCTTAAGGGATGATTATCTGATACATCTGGCACTGCTGGATGAATCCTGCATAGATGAATTAATAGAAGAATTTATAAGTCCTGTATTTATAGTGCATCACCAGGAAAGGCTTAAACATGTGGAAGATTTCAGAGATATACCTGGATTAAAAGTGAAGCCCCCGGAGATACACAGATTCTTTGTAAGGGTTAAACCAGACCGAATAAGGGAATTCAAAAAGGAATATCAACTGGGGGAGATTTCAGAC
>JALVMZ010000534.1:0-2810 GCA_027032655.1 Desulfobacteraceae bacterium | reverse complement strand
TGTGGAAGACGAATTGATATACAGGAATTCATTCAAGATAAACACCACCTATTATGATGCATATGGGGATCAGCGGGCCTTTGTAATGTCCCACGGCAGAGATTTCTTTATTCTGAAGATCGTTGGTTATGCCGAACAGGTGGTTCAATATTATATGCTGGATGATTTTCGTGCTCATATATGGATAGCTCACCAGCGTTATCCTACAAAGGGTAAGGTCTGGCATCCTGGAGGTGCTCACCCATTTGTTGGCCTGAATGAGGCTCTGGTTCACAATGGAGACTTTGCAAATTATCATTCAGTATGTGAATATCTCTTGCAGAGGAACATCAGACCACTCTTTTTGACTGATACGGAGGTATCAGTGCTGCTGTTTGATCTCTATAGCAGGATATATAAATATCCCCTTGAATATGTGATTGAGGCCCTGGCTCCAACAATGGAAAGGGATTTTAATAGATTGCCTGATAAAAAACAGCATATTTATAAGCTGATACAGGCAACTCATATACATGGTTCTCCAGATGGACCATGGTTCTTCATCATTGCAAGGAACGATACCCAGAATAAAAAACTCCAGTTATTAGGTATCACAGATACCTCCATGCTTAGGCCCCAGGTCTTTGCACTGCATGATGGTCCTGTAAAACTGGGACTTATCTGTTCTGAGAAGCAGGCAATAGATGCAACTCTGAGGAGTCTTGCCAATGAGGATCCAAGAGTGGGCACTGTAGCAGACCTTTACTGGAATGCAAGGGGGGGGAGCTATACAGATGGTGGTGCATTCCTGTTTGAGATAGATGATCCAAAATACCATGAAGGTGAAGTAACTCTCCATTGTTATAATAAATTTGGCGAAGAGGTGCGTGCCCCTGAAAAACAGGCTCCTTATATTCCCGGGATCATAGAGATACCCCCTGCTTCATTTTCAAGAAAACCTGATACACCTGAAAAAGAGGTAAATGAATTTATAAGAAATCTGTCAGGAATAGACTATAAAGGCATCCTTTCGTATATGGAGAAGATAAAGAGCCATGCCCTCGGCAGTTCAAAAGGATTTGAAGAGGGGATAGAAATTATTACCAAGCTCATTGATAAACGCTATTCAACATATGATAAAAAGAGGCGTTCGTTGTTACAGATATATCAAAGCACCTTAGAGAGTATATTCAGGTCTATCCCTCCCATAAGAGATGGCCATGAAATGAATGTTGTTAGGATTGACTGGGATACCAAGGATGCCCTAAGAGCACCAAAGGATGGTGAAAACATCCTTGTGATTGATGGAAATCGCTTTCCACCTGAAGGAGATGAATGTGATGCAAGGCTCCTGGCAGAAGCTTACAGACTTGGATGGAAGAGATTTATAGTCTTTGGGCTTAAAGGTCAGCGTTTCCACGGATGCGGACTTGGGCCCAATACCAAAGGTGTCAGGATTGATGTGTATGGCAGTTCCGGAGATTATCTGGCCTCTGGGATAGATGGTCTTGAGATATATGTTCACGGGAATGCACAGGATCAGCTCTGTCAGATTATGAAGGATGGGAAAGTGGTGGTTTATGGTGATGTGGGGCAGACCTTCATGTATGGAGCAAAAGGAGGAACTGCATTTGTCATGGGTAATGCAGCAGGGAGGCCGCTTATAAATGCAGTGGGGAGGCCCAAGGTGGTAATAAATGGGACATGTCTGGATTATCTGGCTGAGTCCTTTATGGCAGGAGATCCTCTAAATGGTGGTGGATTTGTTGTATTAAATGGCGTGTATTTTGACCATGAAGGGAATGTGAAGGATCTTCCCACACCTTACCCGGGATCCAATCTGTTCTCTTTGGCATCAGGAGGGGCCATTTATGTGAGAGATCCTTTGAGGCAGGTGGAAGAAGAGCAATTAAATGGTGGAGAGGTGGTGGATATTGAAGAGGCGGACTGGGAGCTTATACTCCCTTATCTTAAGGAAAATGAAAGATTATTTGGAATAAGTATCAAGGATAATCTGCTGAATTTTAATGATAAAGAACTTGCACCTCAGGAGGTGTATAGGAAAGTAAGACCCAAGAAAGGGACGGATCACGCCTTAGATGGATTGGAGGAGATTTAATAGAGTTTTCTAATCCTTGCATTTCCTTGGTGTTATTTCCTTCTCCTTGGCATATTTTGTAGAGGATTCCTTTATTTTGGACCACACAAACTCTCTCATGGGAGATATCCATGTTCCAATGGGCACCCATTTTTTTCCATCCCATTGTTGGAATCGCACCCAGCCTCCTCCTTCATGATCTTCACAAGTTGTTTTGATGGGAGGCATAAGTCCCTCTGCACCAATCTCTTTTAATCTTTCCTCAGTAATATTAAGATGTTCAAGTGCCCATTGCATCTCCTCGCCTGTTAAGACCTTTACACCAAATCTCTTATGTGCAATACGCATTGCTTCCTCATTTATGATTCCAGTAATGACACCTCTATTGTAGTAGACCGTTCCCACCTTGGAGAAGAATATATTACCTTTCATAGCACCATATACCTTGTCAATTATCCGTTTAATAAGTGGAAAATCTCTTCCCACCCCGTGAAAGTTGGCACTATAATAACCTTTAGCAGCAGAACCTACAGGGAGGACATCCTCTTCAGATCCACACCACCAGACACCAAGTATCCTGTCTCTGGGGAATCCCAGTCTTTGGGCCTCTTTCAGGGGAACAGTGCAGGCAATACCCCAGTTTCTATTTATAACCCAATCAGCCTTGAATATCATAACAATGTCTTTCCACTGTTGCTTCTGCTTGATACCTGGCCATGGGACAGGATAGTGT
>JALVMZ010000533.1 GCA_027032655.1 Desulfobacteraceae bacterium | reverse complement strand
ACAGGACCGTCCTCATGGGTGGATTCAAGGAGTTCCACTTCGCTATCTGTAATGGGTATAAATGCCACATTCACCTTCTGATCCGCCACATTCTCAATGTCCTGGATTTTGAGACCCAGAATCTCTTCATAGAATTTCCCTGCCTGCTCAATGGACTTTACTGCAATTCCTATATGATCAATGTGCTTTATTTTCATGTCTTCCCCCTTTTGAAAAAATCTGATATAATTATTATAATAGTTAACAAATTATATGATAATAATCCAGGAGTTTAAGCCATGGAAAGGGATATTTTCAACAATTATCCTTTTAGCGGTATGGGAGATAATCAGGGAGTGCAATCTGACTATGATGAATTCGACGCAGTGGAACTTTACTGTGATAAATGCAAAAGGGCCGTTCCGGTCAGGAAAAATCTGCTTCTCATACTCCCTGAGGGGGACAAATACGAATACACATGCGCCTTATGTGGCAACTCAGTGGGAGACAAAATAGACAAATCAGGCCAGTATTACACAATACTCAAGGAATAATCTATGCATCCTTTTTTCTATCCTCATCCTGAATATAATATGGTAGCATGGGAAAGGCTTTTCATGATGAATCCTATTCACAGGGATACTTTCACCATCATAAATTAAATCATTCAATTGCTCCCCGTAAATACTTCCCCCTGGTGCAGAAAAAGAAAGGAGGATTCCTTTAAAAATAATGTTTAAAAAAATAATACACCAATTATTATATAATCAGGATGTTCAACAAGAGTGAAGTTATATTTTATTTTTTCTTTCCTGATTCGATGTCTGCTTTATGTATATCTCTCTTTTTGGGTATGGAATCTCTATTCCCTCAAGATCAAAAAGCTCTTTCACCCTATCAGTTATATAAGATATGGTATCTATTCTCCTCCTTGGCTGATCTATCCAGACCCTTGCCTCAAGATTAATGGCAGACTCTCCAAAATTCTTCACAACCACTTTGGGGGGCGGGTCTTTCTTAACCCATTCAAGTTCTAAACTTGCCTTCTCAATTAATTGTTTTGCCTTTTTAATGTCTGCCTCATATGAGATGGATATGGGAATTCTGACTCTGATATCCTTATTAATGGCAGTATAATTTATTATATCTCTACGCATTATTTCATTATTGGGTATCACAATTATAATATTATCCGTTGTCCTTATCTTGGTTGCACGAAGACCAATGTGAATTACATCTCCCCATGTGGCAGAATTCTTTGGGGCCGACCAGAGCTCAATCCTGTCCCCCACTTCAAATGGGCGATCAACAATTAGCAGTATACCTGCAATCAGATTTGAGAGTGTGTCCTTGGCTGCAAAACCGATGGCAAGCCCTGCAACTCCAGCCCCTGCTATAAACGGCATTATATTGACTCCCACCTTGTCCAGGGCAACAATAATGGCAGCAATGAATATTAATGCAGTTGAGAATCTCTCTGTTATCTCGAAGATAATATCATCCACCTTGGTAGAGGTCTTGGATGCAATTCTTTCTCTTATATTTGGTATAAAGAGTTTGATTAAACCATTTGTAAAAAACGCAAATACAATGATAACAAGTGCGTAGAATAATCTCTGAAACACATCAATCTGGATATGATTTATAAGCATAAAAGAGACAATTATGATAACTGAATACTTGATACATCGAAACATGAAAGGAAAAAAGCCTGGATTACTTTTAATAAATGGATGCCCTTTGTATCGGCTTTCAACCCTTTTCAAAACACGAATTGATACCTGCCACAGGATAAGAATAAAGAGTATAGATAGAAATTCCATAAGTATCTCATTAGCAAGAGCGCCTTTAACCCCTATCTTATTAATTAAATCACTCATTCCAATGCCATACACGAAAAGTTTACTAAAGAAGCACCAATGGTTTTAAGATACCCTCATTTATTAGTCTTTGAAGATTGCTTTTAGAGCCCATAACTTTGAGTATTCCTTTATCTGGCATGGGTTCAAGCACCTCAGAAAATCTTCTAAAATCATCTTTGGTGGTGCCAAGTATCTCATCTCTCATCTTTTGTCTTATATCCTCTGTCTCACCTGATAGCTCCCAGATCATTGACTGAAACCCCTTGGAATCAGGCAGCCTTGGCCTGTCAATATCGCCAATGGTTCCTATTATGCTCTTTCTCAACTCATCCTCTGTAATATCAATATCCCTGAGGAATCCGGATGCACCATCAAAAACCCTTATTGTATCTATTACTGAAGGATCCCTATATGATACCATGCTGAGATTTCCTGATAGGTGATTGAATATACAAAAGGCGCCATAAGCACCACCCTGGACCCTTATCCTGTCCCAGAAATATGTGTTCCGCAGATATCTCAACACCACCTTTGAAGAACCGTGGAATCTATATCCTTCATTGTATAGATTTATACCTTTACCCACATAGTTTACATGAGCTGGTATAAGCAGGGCCTCATTCTCTTCCATCTTCTCTCCACTTTGCCAATCCCTCACTTCCCTGAATCCATCTGGAAGGGTGTCCAAAAAACTCTCAAGCCTTGATGCAAATCCATTCCATAGTTCCTCATCAATGGTTACATTAATAATCATATTTCCCTTTGCAACAATTATATCCTTTATTCTCTTGAGCTGAAAAATAACTTCCTCTGGCTCATCCTTTATCCTCTTTTCAAGCTCCCTCAGAAAGAGGAGATAACTTATCCCCCCCATCTTCTCACCAGCCCAGTCAGACTCCCTGAAATGACTCTCCATCCGAATTGAAAGAAATTCATGTCCCCTTGGAATTATTGCCTGCTCTAACCTGGCTTTCTCTTCAAGGATAATCTGCCTCAACCTCTCTCTGTTTTCAAGATCAGGGATGAGCAAGATATCTTCAAGGATCTTTAAAAGATCATCCTGATCTCTCTCTAAAACCTTGGATCTCAAAAATAACCATGATCCTGCTCTCTCGGAGTTCATCTTTGAGGTGTATATTATGGAGGATCTTATTCCCCCTGTCTTTCTACTAATCCTTTGAGATAGTCTAACATAGTCTTCTTTCTCTGTCCCTGTCTCAATCATTGCCCTTCCAAGTATCTTCATATAAGGAAGGGCATCCACAGGCAAACAGTGTATGTCAAACCCCAGATCAAGGTATATGATTCTATTTGTTGTAAGTCCATGAACCAGCCCCTTTACTCCCCCCATTTCCAGGGATTCGCAGGGAATGGGCCTGGGTCTCCTTTCAATTTCAGATAATTTCAAAACAGGAATGGTTGCAAGGGCCTCAGGGGGGTCAGGCATTGATTGCCTCTTTTTAAGTTCCATTGTTTCATCAATAATCTTTTTTATGGCATCATCACCCAATTCCTTGAGTCTCTTATTTATTATTTCCTTTTCTTTTTGTTCCTTAATGGTTCCAAGTTCTGGATCTGGCCTTAAAAGAAGGGTTGTGCGATTCAGATTTGTCAAAAAGAATCTATTTATCATATCTTCAAAATATTGCCTATTACCCTTA
>JALVMZ010000532.1 GCA_027032655.1 Desulfobacteraceae bacterium | reverse complement strand
CAAAGGGTAAGATAATAAACATGGAAGCTGAGCTAATCAATAAAAGTGGAGAGCCAATCCCTGTGAGATTATCCGGGACACTCCTATTTGAAAAGAGGAAAGAGGTGGGCAGTGTGGTATTCATACAGGACCTGCGGGAGATTCTAAAGCTACAAAAGGAAAAGGAGCAGGCACAGCGGATGGCAGTGATAGGTCAGACAGTGGCTGGTCTTGCGCACTATATAAAAAATATATTGAATGGCCTTAAGGGAGGATCCTATGTAATGCAATCCGCTTTGAACAAGCAGGATATGGAGCTTATGGAAAAGGGCCTCAAGATGATGAATAAAAATATAGATCAGATAACCAATATTGTTATGGATATGCTCATATATTCCAAGGAAAGGAGACCTGCATATGAACCTGTTGATCCCAATGAACTTACAATGGATGTGGTGGAGTTGATGGAGGAGAGGGCAAGACTGGCAAATGTAAAACTTAATACTCAGCTTCAAAGTAATTTACAGCCTGTTAATATGGACAGGACCGCCATTCACAGATGTCTTCTAAACCTTATAAACAACGCCATTGATGCCTGCAGCCTGAAGGGAATAATGGAGGGAAAAGGGATTGTAACCGTGAAGACTTACAAGCCCGATGGATGGGCTGTGGGATTCGATGTAATTGATAATGGAACCGGTATGGATGAAGAGACCCAGAAAAAGCTTTTTACTGGATTTTTTAGCACAAAGGGTTATAAGGGCACAGGTTTAGGCCTGCCCGTTACCCAGAAGATTGTAAAGGAGCATGGCGGTGAGCTTAAATTCGTATCCAAGCCCGGAAAAGGGACCACATTTACCCTCCTTCTCCCTGATAAATCTAAATAAAATGTCTTGCATATCTCCTTACATGATGACCATCAAGCACATGAAACTCTCTTATCTTCCTCAGTTTAACAGGCGAAAACATACCAATGGGTAAATATATTATCTTTTTCCCCTCTTTTGCTGCCATACTCTGACACCAGCCGGATGGGGGGGCGTGGGCCACATATACTATGTGTTTTTCAAGACTGTAATCAATTGCTGCCATCAGTAGCCTTTCAGGCTTGTTTCTGGCAATATCAAAGTAGGTATCCTTCCAGATATCATATACCCTGAGCGGAGGATAGGTGAGCATGAATCCACCATATTGACACCTGCTAATTCCAGGTCCCACCATCACCTCACCTGCAGGAGTGCTGTAAAATGACATATCAGATTCCTGGTCATGTTCACCCAGCCACGTCACCTTCCAGGGGAATCTCTCTTTTTCGCCCTTTTTGGGTATGTCCGGGTCAAAAATAATTACCACAGAACCCACTTTGCCCCTAAGTGGTATCCCTTCCTTCACATAAATCTTCCCTTGATACCACTCCCTTATGGTCTGTCTTATGTCCAGACCATCCATCATGGAACTCACAAATGGAACAATTCTGGTATTATCTTCCGCCTTTATCTCAAGGGCCCTCTTTTTGAGATACTCCCCATATCCCTCAACCACCACATCTTCGGGCGGATAAGAACAGATATAATGGGTATTGAACTCCTTTTTCCATTCACCGGGTATCCTTTCTCGGACCCTCTTTTTAACAGGCACTGGCACAAGGCGTCTTCTGAACCTTTTCAGGGTTCTATGAAATCTTATCCTTCTCTGGTCTAAAAAAAGGTCTTCACCTGTAAGACGGAGAACCGGAAGACCTGGCTTATCCACCTGCCAGGGATAATCGCTCCCCTTATCCCACACCTCATATGCAAAGTTGTCGTCAGCTACACCTCGGGCTGCAATGATCAACTGATAGAAATTGGGGACAAGTGCACCTGTAAGCAGTGCATAATTCCTTGCAAATTTAAAGAGAATCCTCACCTGAGTGGAAGACAACTCCTCTTTATTGTTCTTCAGATGGCTTTCCCTTGCAACCTTTATTAGTTCAGTGTTAATCTTCAACCTGTCAGGGATCTGATGGGGTATCTGTCTCCTCATATTCTCATACTTTACCATAAGAAAAGGCATTTCACTCAGGATCTCTCTGCTGGAGTCCCTGTGCAGGTGTGCAAGCCCTACCCCCTCTCTCACCCTTCTTTCAATAACCTCTGTCTGGGGGCTATCCAGGTTTTCAAGGATACCGGATAGATGTTGAAGTCCACAGACAAAGAGTATCCTATCACCGCTCTTTGCGAGTCTTTGAAGCTTATATGCCATTGCCTTTTCTCTAAGCTCATCTTCAAAAAAGACCCTCTGGCCCCTGGTTGCCTCCATATAGGCATTACAGAAAAGATAATGCCCTACCCTGCATACAGCGTAGGAATCAGGCATTGGTGTGTAATCATACGGGTATCCCTCAGTGTCTCTATCTACAAAATCAATGGTTATTCCTTTTTCAAGAGAAGACCTTACTGCCTCAACAAGTGCATCTGTTGGTTCAATAAGCAGGTAAACAAATGTTCCATCGCTCTCTTCATAATATACCACTGAAAGGAGTGGAAGCCTCTTTACCGCCTGAATTATCCTGTCTTTGAGAGTCCCGGGATACTCCACCGCAACCCTGTCTGGCCTGAACTCCAGAAACTGCTTTCTCACCTCCACAGCAAATTCCATCCTGTTGTGGAGCACGGGAACAATGCGGACATTTCTCCATTGAAAATATCTATTCTTCGGTTTCATAGGAATTTATTATATCATTAAAGTAGTTTACCGCAGAAGGTTCCAGGATCATACTGGCTGCCTCTTTAAGATATTCCAGCACCTTTATCCTCTTCTCCTCCATAGTAAGACGCACGCCCTTTTTAACCAGTCTTTTAAGCGCATATCTTGCTATGTTTATTCCATCCCTTACTGAGTAGCGTTCATCTGCCTCGTGAGCGGTCTGCAGAAACTCCACCACATATTCAAGCACCTCCTCATCTGCAAAGGGCAGATTCTCCCTCAATATCATCATCTCCTCATCTCTTTCAGGAAAATCTATGTATATTTGAGGCTGGAGTCTTGAGTGGATGTATTCCGGAAGCTCAAATGTGCTGGCATCATCATTCATTGTGGTGCATAATCTGAAATCCGGATGTGCTCTTATCTTTATCCCTGCAACAACTGATTCCACATACCTTCTGCTATCCATCAGGGGGGCAAGTGATGCCCAGCTCTTCTCACTCATCCTGTTTCCTTCATCAATGATTGCAACCCCGCCCTTAATCATGGCAGATACTATGGAGCTTGCCATATATTTTATCTTCCCTTCATCGGATATAACGGGAGTTATTATCAGATCCTCAGGTCTGGTATCCATGGTGGCCTGAAAGAGATATACGGGTCTTTTCAGACACCTGCCTGCCCAGTATGCAAGGGTTGTCTTCCCTACCCCTGGCTTTCCCACAAGCCTTGGATTAAGGGGCAGATCATCATCTCCTATCACTAACCAGGCCGCTAAGATCTGAGTTACAAGCTCTTCTCTTCCTATCCATCTCATGGGCACATCATCAGGGGATGTG
>JALVMZ010000531.1 GCA_027032655.1 Desulfobacteraceae bacterium | reverse complement strand
GTCTCAATTAAGATATATGAAGATTCTGTGCCGGTAAATAAGGCTGTTATATCTGCGTGTGAATTGCTGGGGCTTGACCCATTTTATGTGGCAAATGAGGGTAAGTGTATTGTTATAGTTGACCCGGATGATGCCGATAAGGTGTTAAGTTCAATGAAGACTGATAAACATGGAAAGACATCATGTATCATTGGAGAGGTGCTTGAAGATGATCCGGGGAGAGTCCTTGTAAAGACCACTATTGGTGGAACAAGGATACTTTCCATGTTAACAGGTGAGCAACTGCCAAGGATATGTTGAGGTAAATATGGATTTTCATGAAGTCATATTCTCAAAGGCATTTGCCAGGGTCCACGGAAAAGATTACAATCGCTTCTCCTATGAGTTACGGGAGAGCAGGGATTATAGATATAAGATATTCTATGAGATTGTGCTTGATGAAAACACAAAATGGGAAGATGTGAGAGATAGGATTTTCCCTTTATGGATAAGGTTTTTAAAAAATAAGTCCATAAATCCGGAGGAAGCAACAGGGGTGGTGGTATCTCTATTTTACAGAGACCATTTTTATCTTTTAGAAGGGAAGGCTTTCATTAAGGCCTTCTGTGAGATGGAGGGCTTAAATTCATCTTCATTTCATTTTCGTGTATTAAAATGGCTTTCATGAATAATGGGTCAATAATATGACGGAAATGTTATTGAATTGACGGATCTGTTTATTTACAGGATTTATTGATTATTCATACAATACAACCTTATTAAGTAACTATTTGAAATAACTAAACAAATCTGCCTTTCTGCCCCTTTATCAAAATCAACTACTCAATCGTGAAGCCGGATTTTTTTGGCATAAAACTTGCTTAATTAAAAATAAAAATTTGAGGGGGCGTGATCCATGTCTTTATTATGTCTTCAAAAAAGATGTTTATCCCTCATTTGCCTCTTTTCAATCCTTCTTATTCCTTCCTGGATATCTGCTCAGGATAAAGAAAAAAGATATGTTGGCTCAAAGGCCTGTAAAGAGTGTCATGAAGAGGAGTATGATAGGTTTCAGCGATTTGCAAAAAAGAGTCACTCCTTTGAGAGCATATTAAGGATGAAAAAGGGCCTGACAGGGAGTGAGCTTAAGACATGCTATGAATGCCACACAACAGGATATGGGAGGCCCGGTGGATTTGTTTCAGAAGAGGAGACGCCGGAGCTCATGAACACAGGCTGTGAAGTGTGCCACGGCCCAGGTAGTGCACATATAAAGAGTGAAGATCCAGCAGATATCAAAACTGAGATCACAATGGAAGATTGCACCACATGCCATAATAAAGAGCGAGTAAAGGCATTTAATTTTAAACCCCTTATCTATGGAGGTGCCCACTAATGAAGGCTTCAACCACAAAAGGAGTAGATTTTATTATTATTGGCCTTGGCGCACTTTTTACCTTGGTGCTGGGTGTAATAATTTCCATGAATATATATGATCAACAGAAAAAGATAAAAGATACAGTATATGAATTATCAACGATGCTCGGTGAATCAGTATATAATGGCATACTCCATCCCATGTCCGTAGGCGATTCAAATACAATAGAAGAGCAGATGAGAAGTTTTAAAAAGAATATGAAGGGGACAGAGATTGTTATATTTGGTGTGGATAAAAAGATTGCATACGCATCAAAGGGAGGGCTGAAAGGAAGAAACTTGAAGGATTGGATTATATCAGGGCCACTGAATGATACGATTGATATACTTTTAACCCGTAATATCCTCACAAAAACAAAATTTGAGGAAGACAATAGTGGCAAAAGATATATTACAATTCTTAAAGAACTAAGAAATGATAGGGCCTGTCATCACTGCCACGGAAGTTCTAAACCCGTGCTTGGGGGCCTTTTGATAAGAAAAAATATAGACAGTATGTATGCAAATATAAGTAGCCTGAGAAATAAGAATATAATTATTGGTTTTATTGGAGTAGTGGTCTGTATAATTTTCATTGTTTTTTTAATAAGTAGATACATAATAAATCCCGTCAGGGCCTTTGCTGAGAGGATTGATGATTCGGCCTCCCAGGTATCAGAATCATCAAGCAGTGTGGCTTCATCCAGTAATCAACTGGCACAGGGCTCATCAGAGCAGGCCTCATCCCTTGAGGAGACATCTACAGGGCTTGAGCAGATGTCGTCCATGACACGCAGTAATGCAGAAAATGCAAAACAGGCAGAGATGCTTTCCGGTGAAAGCATAGAACACTTAAAAGAGGCCAATAAGAAGATGAAGGAGCTTATAAGAAATATGGACGAAGCATCGTCATCCACGGGTAATGTGGCAAAGATAATAAAGAATATAGATGAGATAGCCTTTCAAACAAACCTTCTGGCGCTTAATGCTGCGGTTGAGGCAGCCAGGGCAGGGGAGGCAGGGGCAGGCTTTGCAGTCGTGGCAGATGAGGTAAGAAACCTTGCAATGCGTTCTGCAGAGGCCTCAAAAAATACCCAGGAACTAATATCAGAGATTATTCAGAGAATTGAAACAGGCACCAATCTGGTAAAAGAGACTGATGACAGATATAGAGATGTGGCAATAAGTGTTCAAAAGGTGAGCAATCTTATTAATGAGATAGCAAACGCAAGTAAAGAACAGGCAGAAGGTATTGAACAGATAAATAAGGCCATTTCCATGATGGATAAGGTGGTGCAGGAGATTGTTTCAAATAGTGAGGAGACAGCCAGTGCTGCTGAGGAGATGGATTCTCAGGCAAAGGCATTGAAAGAGATAGCAGATGAGTTGGTCGGACTTCTTGGTAAGCGGAAAAGTGGGGCCATTAAATGAGAAATGAGAATAAGTAAAACCAGAAGGAATTAAGTGTAATCCTTATATCCGGGGAGATCGGCAAGTAATATCCTGCTCTTTACAAAGATGCCACTTCCCTTTCCTATCTCCTTTCCCCTGTGGTCAACCAGATATGCTTCGGAAATTATCTGGGTTCGCGAAATCGCCACAACCCTCCCTACTGATCTTATTATCCCTGATTTTACAGGCCTTATAAAGTAGGTGGTAAAACTTAAAGTGAGGACCAGGTAGTCATGAACAACAGAGTTTGATGCAAAAAATCCAGCATCATCCATCATCTTGAAATATATACATCCATGAAGAGCTCCTGCCCCATGAAAGAAGGATTCCTTAATCTTCATCTCTATTTCTGCCCGTTTTGATGATATCTTAATGCGGGGATTGAAAATTCCATTTATTGGGGCTTCAAGATACATTCGCTCAAGCCTTCTGAAGTGTATCTCATTTTTCATGTCTTATCCTTATTAATGTTGATGTTTTAAAGTCCACCGGTTATGGTATTTTTAAGGATTTTATTTATTATATTGCTTTCTTATTAGAAGATAAATTATTATTTTCTATAATATCTCAGGTGATTATGGGAAATGAGATGGTGAAAAGGATTCAGAACACCGCCATTGAATTATCAGAAAATCTGAGTTTAAGGGATACTGTTCTT
>JALVMZ010000530.1:9103-10416 GCA_027032655.1 Desulfobacteraceae bacterium | reverse complement strand
CCAAGGCATATACCGTTTACAGGCATACTTGATGCTGAATCAAAAGAAATAAGACTCCTTAATGCAGATGAGCTTTCCATGGACAAAAAAATGGTAGGGCTTGGGGGGTCTCCCACAAAAATGGCAGGACTTGAGATAAAAGAGTTTAAAAGAGAAAGGCTCCGAGTTGAAGGATCACCTCAAGAAAAAGTTAAGGTGATAATTGAAAAACTCTATCAATACGGAATAATCAGTTGAATAAATGGAGACACAAAAATGGCAAAGCAATGTGACATCTGGGTAGTTGCTGAGCAGAGAAGGTCTAAGTTAAATCCTGTGACCTTTGAGCTAACCGGGAAAGCAAGGGAGCTTGCATACAAATCAGAGGCAAAAGTATCTTTGCTTTTACTTGGATATGGAATTGAGCCCTTATCATACGAACTTATATCAAGGGGGGCGGATCAGGTCATTCTAATTCAGGACCCTGAACTTGAGAATTATGGACTGCTCCCCTACACCCATGTGATTACAGAGCTAATAAAAGAGTATGAACCTGATATATTACTGATAGGTGCAACTCCAATAGGAATGGAACTTGCACCCAGGGTAGCCGCAAGGATTGGAACAGGACTTTCTGCCCACTGTATTGACCTTGAAATTGACAAAAATGGAGGGCTTATTCAGACAGTGCCTGGCTGGGGCGGGGGCCTGCTTGCGAAGATTAAATGCCCTGATACAAGGCCACAGATGGCAACAGTTATGCCGGGGACCATACAGGCTCCAGAGCCAATGGACAGAAAGGGTGAAATAATAAGAAAACATATACCTATACCTAATACAAAAGATAAACTCCAATCCCTTGAAATAAAAGAGACTCAAACAAGCACAATTCCCCTTGAAAAGGCCGAAGTGGTAATTGCCGGGGGATGGGGAATTGGAAGTAAAGAGAACTGGAAACTCTTAGATGAACTGGCATCATTGCTCGGAGGGGCGGTAGGTGCTACGAGACCGCCTGTGGACGAAGGCTGGGCAGAGGAATCCCAGATGATAGGGCAGAGTGGTAAGACCGTTAGGCCCACACTCTATATGGGATTTGGAATTTCAGGTGTAATGCATCATGTTGTGGGGATGGATCAGTCAAAATATATCATCTCTGTAAATAATGACCCAAATGCAGAGATATTTGATACATCAGACCTAATAATAGAAGAAGACCTGAACAGAATCCTGCCCCTTTTAATTAAAGAAATAAAGGAAATCAAAAAGATTTCAAATGAGGAGGATAATTATGGACATGAAGGAATTGGATAAGGTATTTACCACATATATAAGAC
>JALVMZ010000530.1:0-9093 GCA_027032655.1 Desulfobacteraceae bacterium | reverse complement strand
ATATAAGACCGCTTACCTTTCCCCTTGCAATAAAGATGCTAAAATCAGAGGATGAGATACCTGAGAAGACCCGGAGACCTTTTAAGCAGATGAAAAAGAAGGTGGCCATCTGTCAGGGGATAGGTATGGCAAGGAAACTTGGCTGGACAGTAGCCATGGGAAAAGAGGATATGCAATGCTCCCTTGGAGCCGCTCCATTTGGATTCTTTAAAAACATAGATTACTATAATGAAGGCAATCTGGCACATGGTATGTTTACTGCCTCTAAAGAGGCAGGGAAAAGGGAAGAGGATCTTGTGGATAGGTTTGAGCACGGTTTATATTCCCACATCCTGGTGAGTCCCCTCATGAAGACACAATTTGAACCTGACCTTATAATGATGTATGGAAACCCTGCACAGATAATGAGACTTATCCAGGGTGCCCTTTATAATGAGGGTGGAGCAGTCAATTCATCTTCCATGGGAAGACTTGGATGTGCAGCAATCATCACTGTTATAAAAAAGAATGAATGCAGATACCTGGTGCCTGGAAATGGAGACAGAGTATTTGGTATGACACAGGACTGGGAGATGAGCTTTCTTGTCCCCTATCCAAAAATTGAAATCCTGGTGGACGGGCTTCAGAAGACACACCGGGCCGGGGTAAGATATCCCATCACCAGTTTTTTTAACTTCCAGGCCACATTCCCCCCATCTTATCAGGAGCAAATGAAAATATGGGAACAGGAAGGAGAATTATAAATGTGGTAAGAATAAGGTAAGGTGCAATATCTACTTGATGGCAAGATAAAGCTTGCAAAGGGGCACTTCATTGTGGTTGTGAACTCATGATAAGAAGAATGGATGTGGATAAGGTTGAATGGAATCAGTTGGAAATGCAGCGGGGGATGGTGCAATACAGATATCCCACATAAATCACCAATTCCCCCACTTAAAAGGCATTGTCCTGGAAGAAATCCTGAACCAAAAAATTTTTATTTAAAAGACAGTGGATTCATCCCAGTGAGGCTCCCGTTTTTCTATAAAAGCAGAAAATCCCTCTGTGGCATTAACACTTACACCTGCTAGTGCCATCATCTCCTTTGCATAGTGATACGCCTGCCACTCTGTCATCTCCACCTGGGCGTAAAATACATGCTTTGCCATAAAAATGCCGTATTTGCTTGCCCTGGCAATCTCTTTTGCCCATTCATAGGTCATCTCATCGAGCTTATCATCAGGGAAAACCCTGTTAACCAGATGAATGGATTGGGCCTCATCGGCACTTAAGAGTCTCCCTGTCATGAGCATCTCCATGCATTTCTTCTGGGGCACTGCCCTGCTAACCGCCACTGTGGGTGTGGAGCAGTTGTATGAGTATAGGAGGCCTGTCATTCCGAACCTGGCCTTCTCCTTTCCAGCAGTGATGAGATCGCAGGCTGCTGCCAGATGACATCCTCCTGCCATTGCAATACCCTGAACCTGTGCTATTACACATTGTGGAATACTTCTGAGTGTCATCATCATATTAAAGGAGGTGTGAAATAACTCCCTTATCTTATGAACCGGCTGATTCAAAATCTCAAGGCGATCATGCCCTGCGCAGAAAACTTCTCCTTTTGCTTTCAGTATAATAATCTTTACCTCTGCCCTTTTTCCTGCATCCTGAAGACATGAAATTATCTCCTCTTCTGCTTCCCTGCCAAGGGCATTCCTCTTATCAGGGCGATTGAGTGTCAGTGTTCCTATAAAATCATCCTTATTCTCTTCGTAAAGGATATACTTGTAAGACATAATAAACCTCCTTCTATTTTTTATCCCACTCTTTATCCCTGAGTAATCTCCTCAGGGCCTTTCCCGATGCAGAGCGAGGAATCTCATCTACGAATTCCACCTCTACTGGAACCTTGTATGGTGCCATCCTTCCTTTACAGAATTCCCTAATCTCCTCCGGTGTTGCTGTCTCTCCTTCTTTTAATTGAATAAATGCCTTTGGCACCTCCCCTTTAAGCTCATCAGGTATTCCCACAATAACTAGGTCTTTTATCTTTGGGTGCTCAAGCATCATGTCTTCAACCTCAGAAGGGAATACCTTCTCTCCACCCACATTTATCATGTCCTTTGCCCTATCAACAATATAAGCATACCCATCTTCATCAATATAGGCAATATCACCTGAATGGAACCAGCCTTCCGGGTCAAAGACCTGTTTAGTGGCATCAGGTTTGTTGAGATAACCCTTTGTAACACAGGTCCCTTTTATGCAAAGTTCACCCTGTTTGCCTGGTGGCAATTCGTTTCCATTTTCATCTACTACCTTTATCTGTGCATCATCCATCCCCTTCCCGCAGGAGCCTATTCTGGTTTCTGTGTATGGTGCGGTTGTGCCAACACAGGAGACCTCTGTAAGCCCCCATGCCTCTGCATATCTCCATTTCAGTCTTTCCTGCACCTGATGTATGAGATTCTCCGGCATCTTTGTGGCAGCAGACAGACAGAAAACCACTGATGATAGGTCTCTTTTTTCAATGTCAGGTTGTTTTAAAAACAGGTTATACATGGGGGGAACACCCTGAAATACAGTTGGCCTGAGCCTTTCAATATCGTTCAGGGCCTTATCAGGATAAAACCTCTCCACTGTTATCACCGTGCCACCCCTCGATAACATTCCAAAGGTTCCATTTACAAGTCCCCAGCAGTGAAATATGGGAGTTGCCACCATGATTGTGTCATTTTCATCGAAGTGCACCTTACCAAATTCCACTGCATTGTGCCAGATATTTAAATGCGTTGCCATTACGCCCTTTGGCCAGCCTGTTGTGCCTGATGTATACATAAGGTGACATATGTCACTTCCTTTTGTATCTGCCACCTGAAATTCATCACTTTCCTGAGAGAGGATATTTCGGAATCTTTTATATGGTTCACTACCATCATCTTCCAGCAGTATTATCTCTTCCAGGGACTTTACGCCATCCTTTACAGCCTCAACAATGGGGAGTCTTTTCCTGTCCACAAGCACAACCTTTGTGTTACAATCATTCAAAATGTATTCAACTTCAGTCTTCTGAAGCATGGCATTTACCACATTTACAATGTATCCCGCTCTTACTGTTCCAAGATATGCTATTATCAATTCAGGCAGACTTGGAAGAAAGATACTCAGCACATCACCCTTATTCATTCCGAGTGCCTTTACCCCGTTTGATGTCCTGTTAATGAGGGTATCAAGCTCTTTATAAGAAATACGGCTATCTTCGAATATTATTGCAGTCTTATATGGTTTTGCCTCCACATGCTTCTTAATAATATTTGATACATTCATAGCACCCCTCCACGAAAGTAAATTTCGTTTTTATTCTATATTGCATTATCTATACCAAATTTGAGTGCTATTTTACAGGCATTATGGATATATGGCGGTGTCATATCTCACCAATCAGTCTTAATTGATGCAAATACTCACCAGCATTAATAACCTTTTGTAATAGATTATAAAGTGGATTAAAAGTTTCGTTCCAAAAAATGCTCTTGAATAAAACTCTTTCATCTGTAAAATTGAAATCTGGTGTAGAATAGCACCTTATATTAACTCTACCTTCTTGAGTAGTTTAGTTACATAGAGATATTAACCTGATATTTCAACGCTTTTATCAGTGTGTCTCAATTCAATGCATTGTTTTAATGGATACTTAGATACAATGTTTTTTTTGGCATAATACTTGCTCCCCTTAATAACAGTTCACAGAGGAGGCTTACAAATGAAACAAAGGGAACACATACCGCTTGGGGTGGGATTTTATCCTGACTGGTTCTGGCACAACTACGGCATATCCTTCGATAAGAAGTATTATTTTGACCCTGAGACCAGGGTTGAAGCAAGGATGGAGATTGAAAAAAGGCTCTATGAAAGATTTGGTGATGTGGGGCTTGGCAACCCCAATCCCGAACCAAAGCCATTGATTACATTCGGGATGGTAATGCTACCTGCTGTATTTGGTTGTGATATAGTGTTTGAGAACGATGCGCTCCCTTGGGCAATACCACTTAATCTATCTGAAGATAAGATAATGAGTCTTGAAGTCCCTGATCTCACTAAATCATCTCCCATGAAGGAAATGATTAAACAGATAGAGTATCTTGAGAAAAAATATGGGAAGGTGGTGGGAGATATAAATGTAACGGGTGTTCAGAATCTGGCATTAAAATTAAGGGGGGACCAGCTATATATAGATTATTTTGAAAATCCTGCTCTCTGCCATCATTTACTTAAAATATGCACTCAGAGTATAATACAATTGTTCAAGTTTATATATAAAATCACAGGAACAGGTGCTATGGATGTAACCCCCATGTGTGATCCCACATATTATGTGATACCCAACTGCACCGTGGAGCAGATAAGCCTGGAAACCTATGAAAAATACCTCCTCCAATATGATAATCAGATAGCGGATGAATGCAACCCATTGGGGATACATCACTGTGGATCCGTTGACCAGGTCCTTGATGGATACAGAAAGGTAAGACACCTTAAATTCATAGAGATAGGGTTTGGCTCAAATGTTAAAAGGACCAGAGAGGTCTTTGGTCCTGGTGTAGCTGTAAATGCAAGAATAAATCCGGTGCTTATGAAAAATGGGACCCCTCAGGAGATTGAACAAGAGGTAAGAAGACTCATTGACCAGGGACATCCCCTTAATAATTTCTCAATAGATACTGTGGGACTTACTCATGGAACGCCTGATGAAAATGTAAGGACAGCATTAAACACTGCCAGAACCTATGGAAGGATAAAGGAGGCAGAACAGGAAACCCCATCTAAAAAAATATATTCAATACCAGCCCATGAGATAAAAAAAGCAAAACTTACTGTAAGTGGAACATCAATGGAGGTTGCAATATCCCATGACGAACCCCTTGTAATCATTGGGGAGCGGATAAATCCAACCGGAAGAAAAGCACTCACCAAAGCACTGGAAGATGGTAATTTTGATATTATCATCTCTGAGGCCTTAAAACAGGTTGAAGAAGGTGCAAGCATTCTGGATGTGAATGTGGGAGTATCAGGGATAAATGAACCTGAGACTCTGAAACAAGCTGTGATTGAAATACAGAAAGTAACAGATGTCCCCCTCTGCATTGACTCTGCCATACCAGAGGCAATAGAGGAGGCACTCAAGGTATATAAAGGAAGGCCCATAATCAATTCAGTTAATGGTGAAGAGGAGAAATTAAACGAGATATTGCCACTGGTGAAAGAGTATGATTCAGCAGTGATTGCACTTACAATGGATGAAAAGGGTATCCCGGAGACAGCAGAAGACAGACTCAGGATAGCAGATAAGATTATTGACAGGGCCCGGCAAATGGGTATTCCAATGGAAAGCATTATAATTGACTGCCTTGCTATGGCCATAAGCACCAATCATCTTGCAGGCTTTGAGACCCTTAAGGCAATAAGCCTCATCAATGAAAGATTTGGGGTAAATCAGGTGCTTGGTGTGAGTAATATCTCTTTTGGTTTACCTGATAGGGAAACCATCAATGCACATTTTCTGGCAATGGCTTCCTTAATGGGTCTTACATGCGCTATTGTGGATCCAGCATCAAAGGTGATTCAAGAAGCAAAGATGATAACCGATTTACTCCTTGGAAAAGATGAATACTGCATTAATTATCTCGGTTTTAAAGGTAAAAGGAAAAAGCCCTCTAAAATTCAAGATAGAGAGTTTTCCCTTAACATGATAAAGGATGCCGTAATTGAGGGGAATAGAAAAAAGGCTGCTGAACTTACAAAAATGGCGGTTGAGAAGGGATTATCCCCTGAAGAGATTATTAACGGTTATCTCATCCCTGCATTAAACGAAGTTGGGGATAGGTTTGAAAAAAAGATCATCTTTATACCTGAGATGATGATGTCAGCAAAATCAATGCAGGCGTGTATGGATATTTTATCCCCGTTGTTGAAAAGGGAGACTCATGATGTCCTGGGAACGGTCGTAATTGGCACAGTGTATGGAGATCTGCATGATATAGGTAAAAATCTTGTCAAACTACTTCTTGAGACATCTGGCTTCAGGGTGGTGGATATAGGTGAAAATGTCCCTCCTGATAAATTTGTGGAAGAGGCAAAAAAACACGGAGCGCATATAATCGGAATATCATCGCTTCTTACCACCGGAGACCCTTATGTGGAGCAGACCATAAAGGCAATCAGGGCCAGTGATATAGGTGATAAGGTTAAAATAATATGCGGAGGGGCAGCCCTTACCATGAAATTTGTAAAGGCATGTGGAGCAGATGAATATGCAAGAGATGCTGCGGAAGGTGTCAAAAAGAGTAAGGCACTGCTGGGAATTTCTGACTGATATCTTTAAGGATAATCTAAACTAACTTTTCAGGAAGATTCATGCCTGAAAAATTAAAAAAATACTCACTTCAATCATATGATGAAAAGACTCTGGATTCACTTATTGAGAGTTTCTACGATGGAATTATGTTTATTCAAAATGACATAATTACCAGGGTAAATAGTAGTTTTAGCAGAATAACAGGAATAAAGGAAGAAAAGGTTCTGGGAAAGAGAGTTGAAGAATTCGATGGTGAAGAACACATCTGTCTTCGAACAATCCAGGAGGTAACTTCCCTTGTTAAAAAATTCGGGAAAAGCATGACTGGAATGGGAGAGCTCAAGAATGGAAATGAGATTTATGTCACAGCAACACCAGTTAAAATAGGTGGCGATGTAAAGCATATAACTGTAAATATCAGGGATGTGACAGAGCTTAAACTCCTGAAAGAAGAAGTATCAAGACTAATGACACTTTATTACTCCACTCCTGAAGATGCAAGACTATCCCAGCTAACAGGCAGTGAGATAATAGCAGAAAACAAGGTTATGCTTGGAATTATTGATATGGTTGTAAGACTTGCTCAGGTGGATACCCTGGTGCTATTTGAAGGTGAAAGCGGGACAGGTAAAGAGCTTCTTGCAAGATTGATCCACAGGCTCAGCGCAAGGAGAAAGGGGCCATTTATACCTGTAAATTGTGGAGCAATACCTGAGAATCTCTTTGAATCAGAGCTTTTTGGATATGCAAAGGGGGCATTCACAGGGGCACTCAAGGAAGGAAAGCCCGGGCTTTTCGAACTTGCAAATGGAGGAATAATATTTCTTGATGAGATAGGAGAGCTTCCACTTCATTCTCAGGTTAAGCTCCTTAAGGTAATTGAGGACCTGGAAGTCGTGAGAGTGGGAGGCAGAAATCCCATAAAACTGGATGTGAGAATAATAACTGCCACAAATAAGGATCTCCCCAGAATGGTAAAAGAAGGGAGATTTAGAGAGGACCTGTTCTATCGCCTCTATGTGGTTCCCATAAGAATCCCCCCTTTAAGAGAAAGAAGGGAGGATATCTTCCCTCTTGCATGGCATTTTCTTAAAAAATTCAATAAAAAATTTAATATGTCAAAGACCTTTTCAAGAGAAATAATCGAAGTGATGGAATCTTACAGATGGCCTGGTAATGTAAGAGAGCTACAGAATGTAATCGAACGAATAGTAATAACCAGCGATGAAGATGTCCTCAGCCCCAAACACTTACCTCCTTCAATCTATCAGGAGGAGATGGAGGATAATGGTCTTATTCAGGTAAAAGGTATAATCTCTCTTCCAAAAGCAAAAGAGATACTTGAGAAAAAGCTAATATCCAGTGTATTTTCAGTAAAGGGAACAACAACAAGACATGCTGCAAGACTGCTTGGCGTGGATCATTCCACCATTGTGAGGAAACTCAAAAAATACGGGCTCAGGACAAAAATCCCCCCATTTGAGGCATCATAAATTGAGTATAATCTCTGTGGGATAGTGATATGGGAAAAATCAGATTTTTGCCTTTTGAAAAAGAGATTGATTCATATGGAAAAATCGATCTACTGCAACTTGCATTGATGTTAAAGATACCCATTTCATCTGGCTGTGGTGGTAAGGGTATTTGTGGGAAATGCAGGGTTATTATCGAAGAACATAGTTCCCCCATCCCTGAACCAGATGAAGATGAAGAAAAGAGACTGGGCACTCTTATACAAAAGGGATACAGGCTTGCATGCCAGGTCACTCCATCAGGTGATATGACAGTAAGGATTCCTGATTCATCCATATCAAAAAATCATGCAATATTAACATCGCATAGCGGTTTTAAGAAGAAATTAAAGGTAAATCCTCCCATCAATTCTATGATTATTAACAGGGCCGAACTTAAGAAATATCCTCAGCAGGGGGATATGGAGAGGATAAGCAATGTGCTCAAATACCAATATAGTATCAGGAGTCCTGTCTTTGACATCTCTGTCTTAAGAGAACTTCCATTAATACTTAGAGATAAGACAGATACCTTTACCATATTAATAAGAGAGAAAAAGGAGATATTAGAAATCCATCCGGGGAAAAACAATGAAATATACGGGATGGCAATTGACCTGGGAACCACCACCATTGTTGGATACCTGATGAATCTTATAGAAGGAAAACAGATATCTGTTCGCTCTTCATTGAATCCCCAGATCAGATATGGAGATGATGTTATCAGCAGAATAAGATTCTCCCAGGAAAATGAGAGGGGATTAAAGGAGCTTCAGGGTTCAGTAATAAATAAAATTAATGAAATTATTAAGGTGATCACTGAATCTGCCGGGTTGTCTCATTCAAAGATTCACGAAGTCGCAATTGTTGGGAATACTGCCATGCATCATATACTTATGGGAATAAGGCCTGATTATATTTCATTAGCCCCTTACTCCCCCGTGCTCTGTAGCCCAATGAATATAAGAGCAAAAGAACTGGGAATAGACATTGCCGGTTCAGGTTATGTGTATCTTCCACCACCCAAGACAGGTTTTTTTGGAAGCGATGCCATTGCCTCCGCCCTTGCATCAGGTATGCACAGGACATCAAAGTTATCCCTTATGCTTGATATTGGAACAAATGGAGAGATTGTGCTTGGAAACAGGGAAAGGCTTCTTTGCTGCTCTACAGCAGCAGGACCTGCCATGGAAGGTGGACATATAAAATGGGGGATGAGGGCATCAGAAGGGGCAATAGAAAAGGTAA
>JALVMZ010000529.1 GCA_027032655.1 Desulfobacteraceae bacterium | reverse complement strand
CAACGGTCTGAAGATTTTATGAAAAATTAATGTAAACATATCCCTATGTCAATATCAAATTGTCATTAAAAAATAACCTTAGAAAGATTGGAGTATGGATTTTCAATAATTTTCGTATTAATATAAAAAGCATGTATATGTGGTCAAAAATCAGGGAATATTTCACATGCCCATTTTTCAGTTCTTCTTCGAATCTGATTTTATCCTTTTCCCGTCAGATAAGGGCATGGAAAAGAGCAAACAGAAAAATGGGCTGGGGAATTAGTGAAGATGAATTCAATATATTGGATACATTTCCAGAACTTACCCAGAATGATATAATACAGGGATATTCAGGATTTTCCATTTGTTATGGGTTTGGTGATGATGGGAAAGGCAATGCAGATGCTGTTCTTTCAGGTAAGGTTGTATGGGACTATGCATTAAAGATTAAAAGCAAAAGGACATGGCAATGTGAATACATAAGGTTTGGTGATCCAGCATACATAAGACTCCGGCCTGATGCTCCTCCAAGACCAAAGGGGTTCTATTTTGCAAAAATTAAGACAGGTGATCGGTATATTAATCTTACTGTGGCACAGGCAAGAAGGCTTTTCAGTCATGATACAGGGTGTGCCAGCGAAGGGCTTCAGTTTTTAATCATTACCAACCCCCATTTTCAGAAACTTATGGATGAAAGAAGGCATCCATTTATGGCATTTGCTGATTATGATATTGCACCTTATGGCTATCATGACTTTTTCGATTCAATGCAGGTGTTTGTAAGTCATGGAATTCTGGGGCTCGGTATAGGCAATGTGGATACAAACTATCCCTTTTTTGGGATTCCGAGTATTAAAATAGTCCCGATAGATAGAAATGTGTTGGACATGGGAGATT
This sequence comes from Desulfobacteraceae bacterium, assembly GCA_027032655.1. Classification (GTDB taxonomy): domain Bacteria; phylum Desulfobacterota; class DSM-4660; order Desulfatiglandales; family JALVMZ01; genus JALVMZ01. The sequence goes on along the minus strand of JALVMZ010000529.1, from coordinate 2,629 downwards.
TTAATTAATATTTTATTTAATTAATATTTTAATGGTAAAAAAATGGAGTTTATATATGGTATGGGATATTTTCAGAAAAGATGAGAAGGCTTCAGGGATTCAGGATGAAATTGAGATGATGATCAGGAAGATAGAAAGATTTTCTCCCAGAAGATTCAAGCACGAAAGGGAATCCTATTTTTACAACTACAAGATACTCAATCAATATGTTCAGCCCTTGCTCGGCCTTCTTATTATCATTTCAGAGAGAAAAAGGGTCCAATCAAATGAATTTGACTTCATAAGAAGGCTCTTTTTGAAACTCAAGGATTTTTATGATGTGAGGAATAAATTAAGTATTGATCAGGCGATAGCAGATATGAGTTTAAAGCGGAAATTAAAGGATCTGATGTTATTCTTTTATGAAAATGAAAAGATTACCATGAAAGATATTGATATGGCACTTGACATTAATATGTTGAGAAGGTATTAAATTACGATTTTATTCAGGAATTAGAGGAGAAAAGGAATGGCATCAAATACAAAAAAGACCAAGATGATAAGAAAGAGGAAGGATAAACCCAACAAGATGAATCTCAAAAAGGATGCAAAGAGGATTTCAAGAAATATAGAGATATTAAGAGAGCTCGAACAGGAAGAGTAACCAGAATGGGTGTATTATCGGAAAATCTTTTTCTCTTCCTTTGGCTTTTTTATAAAAAGGAGCACAATAGCGCCTATAAGGACAAGGAGTGTAATTAATTGTGTTACGCTCATCTGGGTTCCCGGTATAAATCCACGCCAGTCGCCCCTGAACCTTTCAATCAAAAGCCTGCCTGTGCTGTGAAGAATCAGGAACCATATAAATACCTGACCCTGAAACTTTCTTTTTCTTCTCAATATCAATAGAATCAGGAAGATAATAAAACTGGAAAGCGCATGGTATAATTGAGTAGGGTGGAGTGGAATATTAAGGGGGGCAAGGGAATCTGGATTTTTAAATACCACTGACCATGGAATGTCTGCTGGCTTTCCATAACAACACCCTGCTGAAAAGCATCCCAGTCTTCCAATTGCCTGACCTATCGCAACGCCGATTGAGAAAAGGTCACATGTTTCCCAGAAGTTCAGGCCTTTTTTCCTTATATGAAAGGTCAATGCAATAATGGATAGAACCAGCCCTCCGGAAAAGACCAGGCCCCCCTGCCATATCTTAATTATATCAATGGGGTGCGCCAGATAATAATTAAGATTCAATAAAACATAAGCAGCCCTTGATCCAATTATTCCCCATATTATCATTGAGAATGCGATATCCGTTACATCTCCTGGTCTTATACCTGATGATTCTGAGAGGGCTCTTATAGTAAAGAGTCCTATTATCAATCCCAGTGCAACCAGAAGTCCATATGTATGAATGGTAAGTGGTCCAAGTTTAAATAGCACAGGATACATTATAAACTCCCGCTAAAGTATGATTTTAATTGCAAGGAGGATGGTTCCTATGGTTATTGCACTATCAGCAACATTAAAGGCAGGCCAGTGATAACTGCCTATATAAAAATCAAGAAAATCCACAACCTCATTTAGTCTTATCCTATCAATAATGTTTCCAATTGCTCCACCAATTATCAGGGATAGGGAAAGTTTAAGGAGCCTATCTCTGTTTTTCAACCTTATTGCCCATATTATGAGAATCCCTGTGATAATCATTGTAATTATAGTAATGATTAAGGAGATACTCTCAGCCCCGTTTCCCCTTAAAAGTCCGAATGCAATTCCACTATTCCTTACATGGACGATGTTAAAGAAACCCTTTATTATCTCAATGGCAGAGTTAATGGGGAGATATTTAAGGATTATATACTTTGATGCCTGATCCAGCATAACCACAAAAAGGGAAGGAAGGATAAAGAGACATGTCTTTTTCACTGGCTGATTACTCCTGCTTCAATAAGGGCACTGTGGCATCTCATACATATCCTGGGATGGGTATCAATAGTTCCTACAGAGGGGTCATGGATCCAGCACCTCTCACATCGTGGGTTCTGAGATTGTTCAACTTTAATCCTTAACTCTTTAATATTTTCACCATCTATTCCCTGCTCCAGTTCTTCAATGGGGACAAGGGAAACAGAAGATACAATAAATATTGCCCTTAATTCATCCTTATACTTATTAAAGAAATTGAGCATCTCCCCGGATAATCCCAGGGTGATATCTGCATCAAGGGAGTGTCCGATTACCTTCTTTTTCCTTTCAATTTCAAGTGCCCTTGTAACCTCTTTTCTTACTTTAATAATAGTCTCCCAATTTTTTTCCAGTTCATCATTTAGATAATTCTCATTGACAGGAACAAATAGCTCAGCATGGACACTTATTGCCTTTTTATCATCCTTGATATGGAGCCATATCTCTTCTGCAGTAAAGGATAGGATGGGGGCCATTAATTTGACAAGGACTTCAAGAATCTCTTTGATTGCTGTTTGTGCAGATCTTCTGGATCGAGATTTAGACGGCAGAACATATAATCTGTCCTTTAGAATGTCTAAATAAAATGATGATAGATCCAGGACACAGAAATTGTGAAGTGTATGATATACAATATGGAAGTTGAATTCTTCGTATGCCTTCTGAATCGTCTGGTTTA
>JALVMZ010000528.1 GCA_027032655.1 Desulfobacteraceae bacterium | reverse complement strand
CTCTTAAAAGCACGTTATAGATTTCTTTCAGGAAGATATCCCCTCAAAAGATAATAGCTTTGGATTTGGTGATAGCAAAAATAAACCGAGATTCTTATTAAACGTTGAGATTGAAAGATCGCCCACCTCAACTACTTTTCCTGCAAATGGTCCGTCCATGATTTTAGTGTGGATGTATAGGGAACTCCCATATCCTATTGCGATATATTTCAAAAAGCGAATGCATTTTAATCTGGTACCTTTTTTCACAATTGCAATGACTTCTTTCCATTCAGACTTATTTTCCAAATATTCTGCCACTGAATTCGGTGAAGAGCTAAAAAGATCATATATATTACGCGTGGCATTTCTAGGCGCTACAAGCATTAGTTTGTTTGGTGTTGGGTAATCACCATTATTCATTAAAAACATATCGAGTTTAAGTTGATAAATGCCACTCAGCTGATAGCCTCCCCAAAGTTTTTTATTGTTTGACACATCGCTCACAAAGGTTGCTATAGGGCCTGGAAGACATCCATATATAAAACTACAGGTTATGGCTACAATTATAATAATTAATTTAATCCCCCCCTTATCTTCTTTTGATTTATATCTTTTCATGAGGACTCCTTCTTAACCATCAATGAATTCTATTCCTTTGGTTACATATGCATGAGGGACGCCTCCTAGAATTTCTAAAAGGCTTCTTCCCCATTAATTTAACAGCCTTCCAATAAAGCCAAGCTGTCTCCTCGCAACGTGAACGATTTCTTTTTAGATATAGGTTATTGGATCTTTCTGGGATTTGATCAACAACATCATTATTGGTTTCTCTTTCACATATATTCCTCATGTTCTTAAAAAAATCATCATCACAATCTGTTTGTACTTTGTGGCATTGATCGTGGCCATTTTCATCAGGCAAACCTGCATAACAGTGGTCATGGCGTCGGCAAGCTTCACTGAAATCGTATCCAGCAGGCTTGTCGGGCACTATCCATTCAGTCCATCCTGACCCGCACCATAACCCAGTATAATCATAATGTGTAAGAGGG
>JALVMZ010000527.1 GCA_027032655.1 Desulfobacteraceae bacterium | reverse complement strand
CTGGAGCATGAAGCTTGAATGCTGTGGTTCATCTGTAATGGGAATAGATGGTTCCTTAGGTGCAGAGCTAACAAAGAAAAAGATAGTAAATGCCAAAAGTTCAGGAGCTGATCTAATCTGTGTTGCCTGTCCATACTGTCATCTTCAGTTCGATAGAATACAGAAAAGCATTATTAAAGAGAATGGAAGATATACTCTCCCTGCCATCCTTTATACTCAGTTATTGGGACTATGTCTTGATATCGATGAAAGGGAGCTGGGGTTGAATAATAATTTTATTGATATAACCAGTATAAAAGATCTACTTCTTCCTGCGGCTTCCCCTTTTATGTTATAGACGGCATGTAGGAGAAGTTAATCTTTTCCAACCCTATCTTCCAATGCACGCTCGAGATTCGTTTTTATCATTTCTGTTTTCTGCTTATCTATAATTTTCTGCCCAAACTTATCTCGAACATAAAAGATATCAGCAATTTGAGAGCCATGGGTCATTATTTTTGCAACTTTAATATCAAGTCCCATTTCAAACATGATCTTTGTAATAGAGTAAAGCAGTCCAATCCTATCATTTGTAAAAATCTCAATAATTGTGAAAAAATCGGAAGATTTATTGTCAATACGAACTAAAGTCCTGGTGGATGGTAACTTTTTCTGAGATAAAGAGGAAGTTGCCTTCTTTTTCAATAAAGCTGATAGATTCATTTTACCATTAAATAAAGCCCTGAGATCATTTTTAACCTTATCCCATACCTCATTCTGATGTATGGGGTCGAGGGGAGGGGTAACATTAAATATGTCAACTATGGTTCCATCACGCCATGTATAAATATGAGCAGATAGGATATTGATATTATTATAAGCAAGAACTCCTGCAATGTCAGAAAACACCCCTGGTCTATCCTTTCCCACAAATATCAGCTCCCATGTCCCTTCTAAAGGCAAATTTTTGCAATTCAATAAAAATGTAGAAGTCTCTTTTTCTGTTATTGATCTTTCCAGTTCTTTAACCATTAATAAGTGCTTTATCATATCCTG
>JALVMZ010000526.1 GCA_027032655.1 Desulfobacteraceae bacterium | reverse complement strand
ATAGAGCTTTCTGGAAAGTATCTGCTCCATATCATAAGAGAAAGGCCAGCAATTAATCTTAAAGTGAATCCATAGAATATAAGTGCGTGAGTAAACCATCTCCTTCGGGATTCCTTAAATAGTCTTCTCTGAAAGAGCAGATCAAGTAATATCTCTTTGAGTATACAGCCACCCCTCGATGATTTCTTTGGTTTTGTATGTTCAGGGGCGCTTCCTCCTGACAATATGAAGAACCAGAATATTATTCCAGCCAGAAATATGGCAATGCTGATCCATGAGAGATTGTCCTTTATAGAGAATGTGGCACTGTGACAAACAGTGCACAGAAGGGATTTTGGAGGAAGTATGGAAGCAGATACCCCTAATCTATTCCCTTTATAGTGACACCTTGAGCAATTGATGTTAAGCGATATTTGATGCGGCCCTGATTTGCCCTGAATCCCTTTAGCCCACTTCACCTCTCCCGTGTTTTTATCTTTAACTACAACTCCTGTTTTATTATGACATGCCTGGCATGATACATCTATATGGGCATCATGGGCAATCCCTTCATGATGCCTTGTGTGACAGGCAGTGCATTGATTTAGTGTCTGATCGATGTGTGGAAAATTATCTGCCCCCTGGTGACACTTTTCGCATGACATATTATGGTGTGGGGAGTTAATTATCCACCTTTTTTCTTTCCTGTGACAGTATGCACACAGAATATCAGGCCGTTTCCCTTCCTGGGTTACATGGCATTCATAGCACCTTTTATTTTCATGTGAAGGGGAGGGCAGAGAGAGTCTCTTTTCATGGCAGATATTACACTGATTTTTTAAGGGTTTCTGGAAAGATATCTTTTTAAGGATTGCCCTCTCAAAGCTCAACTGATAATGGGGGTTGTGGCATGATATGCAGTTTTTATATCTTTCCTCTGAGTCTATCCTTATTCTACCATGCCTTCCAATTGATAGGTTCTCCTCTATTTCATCATGGCACATGGTGCAATCAGAGGATTTAAAGAAATCCTGTATGTTATTATTTACCTTATGTGGATCAGGATGAACATCCTGTATGTCTTCTTCATGACACTCCATGCACCCCAGGGTTCTATGGGCAGATATATGATATCTATAAGGGTCAATTTTCCATGACCCAAGGGATGTCAAAGGCGTATTGAGAATAAAAAAAATCATTAAATAAAGTATTGTTTTTAAGAATCCCTGAAAATTTCCACCAAGATATATCCTCATTATTTGCAAGGTCTCCGCCATATTATTCTTTTTTGAGTAAAAAATGATTGAATTACATTGTCCAGGGCTCTTATTACTTTTATATGGCCCGGGCAATATACAAAAATCCTATGATAATTATCAAGCCTCTGAAATGGCCTCTACCACTCATTTGGTCTTTTAAAAGATTCCAAGGCCCTCTGTAAACCAGAAAAATTTTTTAAACATGATTGCTGATAATAAGGGAAGGGTTGAAGGCAGATAAATTTTATAAAAATGCTCTTTGATGATCTTGAAATAGATTAACCCCCTGACACGGGTATATGGAGATCAACGGTATCTCCATCCCTGAGGGGATGGTCAAATCCCCTTGCTTTGCCATTTACTATTGCTATTAGCATTCCCTGTTCAAGTGATTCTTTTTGATGAGATGAATATATAATATTGATCAGGTCATTTACTGTGGAGCCATCTTTTAAATGGATTAGTTTTCCATTATTGAGTCCTGAATCGCCTATGGAGAATGTGGACCTTAGTCGTATTCTCATATTAACACCTTTTGGTTCTTATCAGGTTACAGTTTTATCTCCTTTATCTCTGGCATAACATATTTCCTTGATAGTCTCAGGAAATACTCGTCGGTCATTCCAGAAATGAAGTCCCTGACTATTATTGGCTTTGGTGTATTTTCAATATATTCCTGATTCATACCATCCAGAAAGCCTGTGAATATTTCGGATGAGACAATACCATTTTTAAGGTCTTTATAGAATTTATCGAAAAGGAATCTAAACAGGAATTCAATTTTCGGTGTATCTCTTTTAATTCGTTTATTTGTGTAAATAAACTGGTAATTGAATTCTTTTAACTTTTTTAATGAATCGCTGATCTCTGGGCTGAAACCCACATAGGGTTTATCTATGCTGTTAGATACAAGATCCTCTACCAGGGTATATATTATTTTGCCATTTGTGTTTCCAAGCTCCCTTGTGCAGTCTGCCGGAATCTGCTCCCTTGTAATAAGCCCCACCCTGATTGCATCCTCTATATCCCTTCCAATATAGCTGATGGTATCTGCAATTCTTACCACACATCCTTCAAGTGTCATGGGTCTGAGCTCTATTGATGGTGTTTTCTGCTTTTCCATTATCTGATTATCAAATGTTTTAAAGTCCTTATCCCAGTCCGGGTGAAGTTCCTGGGTATGGGCCTCTCCATCATGGCAGAGGATTCCATCCAGGACCTGGAGTGATAGATTCCAGCCCTTACCCTTTCTTTCAATCTTTTCAAGGAATCTCACCCCCTGGATATTGTGAAGGAAATTTCCCATTCCATATTCATGGGATATCTGGGATAGTATCCTCTCTCCATCATGACCAAAAGGTGTATGCCCTATATCATGACCCAGGGATATTGCCTCTATCAGATCTTCATTCAATCTCAGGAGTCTTCCAATAGTCCTTGCTATCTTGGATACAAGCTGGACATGCAACACCCTGTGCGTGATGTGGTCATTTTTAACCAGGTAGAACACCTGTGTCTTATCAACATACCTTGAATAGGCCAGAGAATGGAGAATCCTGTCAGTATCAAGGGAGAAATTCTGCCTGTGCCCCGTCTCCACATTTTCATCGGGTTGTCTCCTTATTGCATTCCTGCTGAGACATGCATAAGGAGAGTATCTTCTGGTTTCCTCTTCATTAAGGCTATCTTTAATCTTCTTAAGTAGCTCTTTTTTTCTGGATTTCATTTCTCCTCTGAACCTTCTTTATAGGCCCTTTTGATTTCCGCCCATATCTCTTTTCCCCTCTTTGAGATTATCCTGTGGGCATCATCTGTAAGTTTTTCACTCAGGATCTTCGCATCATTTTCATCAATGACTCTGCCCTCCTTTTTATGTTTCCACTGAATTATTCCTTTTGCGAGTTTTATTTCAAGTTGTCTTGTAAGTTTTGATATATTCTTTATGGCGTCCTTTTTCATTCTTTATCCTTTCAGAGACAATTTTTTTGACTCTCTATTATAGTATTCAATATAACATTGTTGATAAAAAATTAAAATAGATGATTTTAGGATATTTTCCAGATTAATTGATAGGAAATATACTAACTTATGGAAAATTTGATCATTATGATTGAACATAATTATAATGGAATATATAGAAGAAATCAGGCGGATGGTATCGTCCTTTCGCTTCCGAACGCTGAGGCCATCCATGGCTTCGCTCACTGCTGATCAAGCACCAAATTATCGTATTGATAAAGTGAGCAACTTTAATGTTACTAATCACGAAATTATCTGG
>JALVMZ010000525.1 GCA_027032655.1 Desulfobacteraceae bacterium | reverse complement strand
GTATTTAGAGGTATTCAGAAAAAAATTCATGGAGAGGGCAGAAAAGATAAGACAGGAATTCAGAAAAAATCTCATGGAGGAAGGAGATGATACCCTTCAGAAGCTACTCAATGCCCTTGCAAAGGCCTTTTTTGAAGGCCCTCTTTCCGAAGATGAAAAGCGATATCATGCATTATTAATGATGAGGGAGATGTTAAAACCCACAGAGGCAATTGACCTTGTTATCAAGAATGTAATGAAGCCATTTATTGAGGAACTTACAGGAAGGCTCTCCAGGTTTTTAAGGACAGAACCGGATAAGACTAAAATAGTATTAAATCTTTTGAGTTTTATCTCAATGATTATTTATTTTAATTTTGCAAAGGTTGCTGTTAGCCGTATTACGGACAGAGAATATAATGAAGAGTTCAGGAAGAACCTCATAAACCATATTGTTGATTTTTCACATAGGGGTATTAGCGGGGTAATAAAGGAATAAAAAATGAAGGGAATGATTCTAAGATATTCCATCATTCTTCTCATGCTGATCCAGGCAGGATGTTTTAAACTTGGACCTGATTACAGGAGGCCTGAAACTAAAATATCCATACCTCCAAATTACAGAAATCAACCACAAGGCATTGAAATTATAAGGTCTTTAGATTGTAACTGGTGGAAGGAATTTGGTGATCCTGAGATAGATGCCATAGTTCAGGAGGCAATCAAGAACAATCACGATATCAGGCTTGCATCCGAGAGGATACTGGAGCTCAAGTCCTATTTTTTAAGAAAAAGGGCCGATAGATATCCGCAAATGAACCTGAGTGCATCTGCTGAAAGGAAGAGATACACAGCGGAGAGTCTTGAAATTGGAACACGGGGCATCAGTATGGTCAGGAAAAAGACAACACTTGATACCCATACTCTCTCTATTCCTGCATCCTATGAAATTGACCTATGGGGCAGGCTATCCCGGGCAGAGGAATCAGCAAGGGCCAATCTCCTTGAAGCTGAGGAGAATAAAAAGACAATCATGCAGAGTGTTATTTCAGAGGCAA
>JALVMZ010000524.1 GCA_027032655.1 Desulfobacteraceae bacterium | reverse complement strand
TCAGAATGGAGGGTAAGCTATTTGGAGATGTGCCAATGAATCTGGAACTGAGGCTCTCTGTAGAGGACTCACCAAATTCTGCAGGAGTTGCAATTGATGCAATCAGATGTGCAAAGCTTGCCCTCATGAGGGGTGAGGGTGGAGTTCTTAAAGGTCCGTCTGCCTATTTCTGTAAGCACCCCCCAGAGCAGTTTACAGATGATGAAGCATATAAGCTGGTTGAAAAATTTATATCAGAAGATGGATACGATGCTAAAGAAGTGTCTGATTATAGCAGCTGGCAGAGGAAGTAGGTTAAGGGATAAGGCCCCATTAAAACCCCTTGTGCCGGTCCTGGGAGTCCCTCTTATTGAGAGAGTGATAAACACCGTGCTCCAGGCCGGCATAAGGGATATCTATGTTGTAACAGGTTATCAAAGGAATAGATTGGAAAGATTCTTAAAAAAATTAAATAAAAAATATGGAATCAATATTTCAGCCATCCCAAACGAGGAATGGCACAGAGAAAACGGAATCTCTGTGCTCAAGGCTGAACCATATATTAATGAAAAATTCCTCCTCTTGATGGGGGATCATCTTGTGGACCCTGAGATTATCAGGGAAGCTGTCAAAAAAGAATTACCTGATGAATATGTTGCCCTGGGAATTGATAGAAATATCAACAATGGATATGTGAATCCAGAGGATGTTACAAAGGTATATAGTAGTAATGGCAGACTACTTAAGATAGGGAAGACTATCAGTTCTTATAATGGTTACGATACAGGAATATTTATATGTTCCCCATTGATATTTGATGCAATAAAGGAGAGCATCAATAAAGGTGATTCTTCATTAACAGGTGGTATATCATGCCTTGCAGAAAAGGGAAAAGTAAAGGTATTTGAAATAGGCGACAGATTCTGGATCGATATTGATGATGCGATGGCACTGAAAAAGGCAGAAGACATCCTTTTAGATAGCATAAAATCCAAAGGTAATGATGGACCAATATCAAGACACCTGAACAGGAGATTTTCAATAAGGATATCCAGGCTC
>JALVMZ010000523.1 GCA_027032655.1 Desulfobacteraceae bacterium | reverse complement strand
GATGTACCCTGTTCAGGGGAGGGGACATTCAGGATTTTAAAACAGGACAGCATTTATAGAGAAACCAGAAGAAAAAGGCGTCTCCCTGATTTACAGAAAAAAATCATTATCAGGGGATTTGACCTTCTGAAACCCGGGGGAGTTATGGTATATTCCACATGCACATATAATCCAGATGAAAACGAAGGAGTAGTGGATTTTTTATTAAAAAACAGGCCTGCACAGATACTTCCTATTAAGCTTCCCATTGATTGTGATGAGGGAATCACATCATGGAAAGGAGAGAATTATGAACCAGCAGTCAGACTCTGCAGGAGATTCTATCCTCACAGAGTCAATTCAGTGGGATTCTTCATGGCCGGAATTGGCAGATAGAGAAGAAGTTGATTCTTTAGCCGGGTTTATGGAAGAGCGTTTTGGGATAAAGAGGGATATTTTTAATGATTACCTGTTCTTTAAAAAAAAGAATTCCTGGTGGATACTGAGGAATAGCCAGAAATTATATGAATTTTCAACATTAAAGATTGAAATGGCTGGGATAAGGGCGTTTCAAAAGGTTGGACAATTCTTAAAGCCCACTACCAGATTCACACAGGTATTTGGAAGCCTTGCCACAAAATGCTTTATTGAACTAAACGAGGAGACTCTCATTGTGACCCTTAAGGGTGAGAGATTCTCTTTAGACCTGCCAGATACTGGAAATGGCTATTTAATACTGAGATTTAATAAAAGAGCCATTGGTCTTGGACTTTACATTGATGGAGAGATTCACCCCTTGCTACCCAGATCCATCCGATCCAAAATTTTCTGTTAACTTAGTTTTAATTTTTGGGAAATCCAAGATCCCCAATTCGCTATTTACAATCATTGGATTTTTGATTAATATTATTAAAAATTAAGGATAAATAGTAATATGGATGCACGGCATAGTAGAGAGGAGATAATAAGAATCATTAATGAGGAGCTACCCAGGATTCTAAAGGATCATCCTGATTTAAAGTATAGATTGTGGGATATGCTCAAAGGATATTTTGCGCCC
>JALVMZ010000522.1 GCA_027032655.1 Desulfobacteraceae bacterium | reverse complement strand
CCATATGCGTATTATGAAGAAGCGAAAGGATCTAAATTGTGTTTGTCATGTGCATGGTGATTATATCATTTCAGCAAGTGTGCTTCTAAATCCCGGGGAGAGTTCTCTTCCTCCAATTACACCTGGATTTGTTTATTTTGCATACCCCCTTCCAATGCTCCCTTTCATGGTGCCGGGCTCGGATAAGCTTGTGGATGCTGTCTCAAATTATTTTTCAAATAAGAGAATACATGCCCTCCTCCTTCAGAATCATGGTCTGATCTCCACTGGCCGCACCTTTTATGAGGCAATGAATATAATAGAAGAAATAGACGAAGCAGCAAGAGTCTATCTTTTAACAGGTGGAAGAGGCAAGGTGATTAATAATAAGCAGATAAAAGAAATAAAGATGTTAAAAGGTTCATGAATCCTTATGATTTGATTCATGCAGTTATTATTTTTTTGACGGCATTATAAATCTTTGTTATATAGCAGACATATATCAATGGGAGGAATCTTATGGAAGCTGAAAAGAGTCCTTTGAAAGATAAGATTATTCTTGTAGTTGACGATGAACCTGATGTGCTTGAGACAGTGGAAGAGGAGCTTGATATGTGCCTTGTTCATAAGGCCCAGGATTATGATACTGCACTTCAGTATCTCCTCAGTTATACATATGATGTTGTGATACTGGATATAATGGGAGTTAATGGATTTGAGCTTCTTAAGACTGCAGTATCAAGGGGGTTCCCCACAGTCATGCTTACTGCACATGCTTTGACTCCTGATGCACTCAAAAAGTCCATTAAACTTGGCGCTGTTTCCTTCCTGCCGAAAGAGAAGATGTCAGAATTAAGGGAATTTCTTGAGGATGTTGTTGAAGGCAAAAGGAAGTCCATATGGATAAAGTTCTTTGACAAACTTGGTTCCTATTTTAACAGGAGATTTGGACCTGACTGGAAAGAAAGAGATAGATTTTTCAAAGAATTTGAGGAATCCCTGAGAAAAAGTGAGCAACAGGAAGAATGAAACTATCCTCAAGCTTGCCCCATCTGATGCCATTGAACTGCAGAGTCGCCTAAGAAGTAAAGTAAAACTTATACCTTTAAAGAGATCCATTGAAAAGGTAGGAGGAGTGGATGTTTCATTTTCCATGGAATCCGATGAGCTGTGGGCTGCTGTTGTTATATATAAGTATCCAGAACTTGTTGAAGTAGAAAGTAAATGGGTAAAGGGAAGAGCCCATTTCCCTTATATACCAGGACTTCTTAGCTTCAGAGAGTTGCCCCACATAATTGAGGCAATAGGAAAATTAAAGACTCTCCCTGATGTTATAATATGTGATGGTCAGGGGATCGCTCATCCACGAGGACTTGGCATTGCTTCGCACCTGGGTATCATGCTAAATTGTCCCACCATTGGATGTGCCAAGACCAGGCTAATTGGTGAGTATTCTGAGCCTGGTCCTTTAAAAGGTGATTATTCGCTCCTAAAAGTGGGTAAAAAGACGGTTGGCGTTGTGTTAAGAACAAGAGATAATGTTCGTCCAGTATTTGTGTCCCCAGGACATATGATAACGCTTGATCAGTCAATAGATATTATTATAAAAACCTGCCCTAAATATAGAATCCCTGAACCCATAAGGTCTGCTCACAATCTCGTTAATAGACTCAGGAAGGGTCAAATGCCTGCTTAAAATCACATTCCTTATTCCTGCATACCAGTATTGGCCCCTGCTTTGATGAATTCTTAATGCCCATTACCCTGGTTCCACATTTGGGACAGCTATTATCAACAGGCATATACCACATGGCAAATTTACATTCGGGATATCTGTTGCAGGCGTAAAAAAGCCTCCCTTTTTTGGTCTTTCTGGGAACAATCATCCCGTCGCAGCCCTTTTCAGGACACTGTATGTTTATTTCATTATTCGATTCTCTGGTCTTAAGCGGGCGTGTGTTTTTACACTCAGGAAACCCTGTGCAGGCAAGGAAAGGTCCGAATTTCCCTCTTTTAATAACCATATCTCTTCCACATATTTCACATTTCTCCTGCGAGGATGTCTCTTTTTCCTCTATAATGATGTTTCCTTTTTCATCTCTTGTAAAATTTGATGTATATTTGCAGTCAGGGAAATTTGAACAGCCCAGAAAAAGTCCATTTTTGCCTGCTCTGATTTTCAAGTGATTGCCACATTCTGGACATTTAAGCCCTGTTTCAATCTCTCCTTTCATCTCCTTCTTTGCCTTCTCAATCTCTTTTTCAAAGGAGCTATAGAATTCTCTTAGCACATCAACCCATTTTCTTTTTCCACTCTCTATCATATCCAGACTCTCTTCCATATGAGCAGTGAAATCCACATTCAGTATATCTGGGAAGTTTTCCACGAGCAGCTCAGTTACAAGAAATCCCAGCTCTGTGGGCCGAAATCTTCCCTTTTCAAGCCTTACATAGTCCCTCTGTCGGATATTTCCAAGTATTGTTGCATAGGTGGATGGTCTTCCAATGCCGTTTTCTTCCAGTGCTTTTATAAGAGTAGCTTCTGTGTATCGTGGTGGTGGCTGAGTGAAATGCTGTTTGGGCTCAAGCTTTATAAGTTCTAAAACACTGTTTTTCTTCAGCGAAGGAGGAAGAATATCTCCCCTCTTATCATTATCTTTCTTTTTTGCCTCTTCTATATCATATAAGGTGGTAAAACCATTAAATACCACTACCGTGCCAGTAGCCCTGAATATTGCCTTTCCTGCCGATATATCAACCATTGTGTTTTGGAGTATTGCATCTGCCATCTGGGATGCAATGAATCTTTTCCATATGAGGGTATAGAGTAAATACTGATCTTTTGTAAGGTATTGCTGAAGATTCTCCGGAGTGCGAAATGCAGATGTGGGTCTTATGGCCTCATGGGCCTCCTGGGCCGTCTTTGGGCTTTTAAATCTCCTCGACCTTTGGGGAAGATATTCCTTTCCATATTGGGCCTCTATGAATTCCCTTGCCTCATTTGATGCATCATCTGAAACCCTGAAGGAATCTGTGCGCATATAAGTTATAAGTCCTATGAGTCCTTCAGAGCCTATTTCAACTCCTTCATAAAGATTCTGAGCTATTGTCATGGTTTTTTTTGCAGAAAATCCGAGTCTCTTATATGCCTCCTGTTGAAGTGTGCTCGTTATGAATGGAGGGGAAGGGCTCTTTGTCCTTTGCTTTACTCTTATATCTTGAACTACAAATCTCTTGCTTTTTATATTTTCAAGTATCTCTTTTGTTTCTTTTTCTGTTTTCAGTTCTATCTTTTTACTGTCAAATTTAATCAGTCTTGCTTTAAAGGGGGGAGGAGTATCTGATTTGAGATGTGCAGTAATAGACCAGTATTCACTGGGTGTGAATGAGAAAATCTCTTTTTCCCTTTCACAAATCATGCGAAGTGCAACGGATTGGACTCTTCCTGCACTCAGTCCCTTTTTTACCTTAGCCCAGAGCAGAGGGGATATCTGGTATCCCACCAGGCGATCAAGTATTCTCCTTGCCTGCTGTGATTCGTATTTAAAACTATCCAGCT
>JALVMZ010000521.1 GCA_027032655.1 Desulfobacteraceae bacterium | reverse complement strand
CTGTTATATCAGGTAACAATATCATGTATGTTAGATTTTATACAAAGTTTTTTGGTCATTTACCTTTTAATGCATAATTTGGGATAATGATCATAGTTTCCAATAAGTTAGTATATTTCCTATCATGGAGAATAACCAAGATTATAATAAATACTTCGGGTATCTTCCAGACACCCTCAGTATGACTTTAAGTGTTTAAAAAGTGTTATGTAAATCTCTTATTTTTTGTCTCATATCTTGATGCGATAAGATTCTTTATTTTGATGGATTTTCATAATCCTTAGGAGCTCTTTTGTGGCCAATTCAGGGTCATCCTTACAGCATACAGCGGATATCACTGCTATACCATGGACACCTGTCAAAAGCACATCTCTGAGATTTGATTCATTAATTCCCCCGATTGCTACTATAGGTATGGTGGACATTTTTACCACCTCTTTTAGCATGTCCACCCCCTGCTCAGGTCCTGCATCCGGTTTTGAACTGGTAGGGAACACTGAACCAAAGCCAATATAATCTGCGCCTTCATCCATACATCTTTTTAATTCTTCAAATGATGATGCAGAACCACCTATTATAAAATCATCCCCCAGTATTTTCCTTGCAAGGGATATGGGAAAGTCATCCTGACCAAGATGCACCCCATCTGCCTCCACAGCCATTGCAATATCCACCCTGTCATTTACAATAAATGTGATGCCTCTGGATTTGCATATGTCTCTTATAGTCCCTGCCGTTTTTATCATCTCCTTTGTGGTTGCGTGCTTTTCACGATATTGAATGGTATCAGCGCCCCCTTTTATGGCAAACTTTGCAATATCAATATGCGAGAATCTCTTCTGCACAGTAGCATCAGTAATTACATGTAGCCTCCCTATTTTTTTCATCCTTCTATCCATTTATTTTAAAAATTGTATGGACGGGAATCAGACCTGCAACAATAAAAGCCTTCCACCTCATCACCCAGGGATCCAATGAATTCTTCAAGTTCCTTTTTGTCCTTAAAGAAAAATGTTGCCACATGCCCTGTCTGAAATCTTGACCTTCCTGTTTCTGAACCTGACATATCATTTAAAAATCTATCAGGGTCACCACTGTATAGTCTTTTTAACTCCTCCTCTGTGATTGCCTTTACAAAATTTCCATAACCATCAAAATAAAGATAATATTTCATGGGATATACCCCGCTCCGGACTTATCTAAGTGGAATCTCCTTAAAAGGTATATTTATCTCTTTTGAGAGGGCCTTTATATCTTCAATTAATGTTACAGTACTATCACCATGTTTTACCCTTATCCCGCCATCCCCAACAATAAATATCTGAACATCTTTCGGGTTTATATACTTCTTTGCAATTCCAAGTAATTCCTGAGGTGTAATTTTGAGATATATATCCTGAATCTTATCAAGGGTATTTAATGGCTCATTTCTCAAATAATATCCAGCATATGTCTTGACAAGCTCATGTGGTGTATCAACATTAAACACGAAACTATTCAATATATCCAGTCTCTTTTCTTTTACCTTATCTGATGGTATCCCATTCCTCAAATCCCTAATTATCTGTATTGTCTCTTTTATGGCCTGAGCAGTCATACTGGGTTTACATCCAATATATCCTTTTATAATACCCGCCTTCCACTTATAGGTCTGATAAAACCATGTGGCATAGGCAATCCCTAAATCCTCCCTTATTCTGTTATATATAAGTGAATCCTCGCCTCCAAGGATGTCTATTAAAAACCCAAGTCTCCAGTAATCAGGATCAGTTCTCTTAACTCCATTCATGACAAATCTAATCTGAGACTGGACCTGCCCCGGCTTGTTTATAAAAGCCATAACAGGTGGAGTCTCAGGAGGATCAGGGATATTCCTCTCTGGTGGGGCTTTTCCTGTTATCCTACTAAGGAACCCTTCAAGGAGATCTACTGCCTTATTATAATCAATATCTCCAGATACGGCCAGGACCATATTTTGTGGCACAAAATATCTTTTAATAAAATCTATAAGCTCTCCCTTTGTAATATGAGGAATTGTATTAATCGCCTTGAGTGGATCCCTCCCATAGGGATGTCCTCTGAAATGCCATATCATGGCCTCTCTTTCCATTACTGATCTTGCATTACCTGCCTGTCTTTTAAGGGCAGAGATAATCTGCTCTTTTGATGAATTAAGGACAGTCTCATCAAATCCAGGACTGACTAAAATTTCTTCAAGAATGCCAAGTCCTTTTTTAAACTCCTCTTTCAGGGCTGATAACCTGATTGCAGTCATCTCATCCCCTACTGATATGGAAAGCCTGATAGCCTTTTCATCAAGAAGCACGGCTATTTCCTGTGGTGAATGCCTATCTGTGCCCCCATCAATCAGACACCTATCAATGATAGAGGCAATCCCTTCTTTATCATCAGGGACATCCACACTTCCTGCCTTAATAAGTATGGTAAGGTCAACAATGGGCAACTCTTTATCAGGTAAAAAGAACAGTGTGCTACCATATATCTTTTTCATCTTCGCTAAGGGATATGAAATCTTCTTGGGCCTTCTATTAAAAGACAGAGGATGCTTCCATCCTGCTGGAGTGGGATAAATGGAATGATTCTTCATATCAGATGGAATGGGCATTCGCCTTCCAAATTCTGGAGAGCCTGAACGGTTTTCTACATAAATGGGTGGCCGCTCTTGAGAATCAGATCCATGAGCAGGTATAACATAAACCACACTCATATTATCTCTCCTTAAATATCTCTTTGCCACCCTTATGACATCTTCCCTTTTCACACTTTCCAGCCTTTTAAGATATGTGAGGATATATCTCCAGCCCACCTGAACTTCAAGGGTTGCAAGCCTTGATGCAATGGATTCATTGTTCTTCAATGACTCTATGAAATCCATCCTTGCAAGCATCTTTACCCTTTTTAACTCCTTTTCAGAAACCCCCTTCTCTTTTATGGAATTAATCTCATCCAAGAGGAGGTTTTCAAGTCTCTTACAGGCATTAATATAATCCTCTTTTGTTGTTGTTTTTCCAGCCCCTCTGGGCTCCTCCGGAATGCCACCTAACATTATAAGTGTCCCATACCTGTTATCAGGATTACTTGCCCATACATTTGTTGCCAGGCCCTTATTTATAATATTCTGATAGAGTCTGGCACTTCTTCCATAGTCCAGAATCATTGTGAGCACATCCATAGCATAAAAATCATCTGTGCCCATCTTTGGGCCATGAAATCCCATCTGGAGGACCGGGGTCTTTGCCCCCCTGAGATACCTTATTGCCCTTCTTTCTCCCTTCTGCGGGGGCTCCTCTGTTACAGATTCAGAAGTCCTTTTACCCGGAGGGTATCTTTCAAAATAGATTTCAGCAAGTCTTTTAACATTATCAACATTAACATCTCCCACAAGAACCACAACTGTGTTTTCAGGGCAATAATATCTCCTGTGAAAATCCTTTGCATCACCAGGACTCAGACCATCAATATCACTCTTCCACCCAATGGTTGGATTCCGATATGGATGTGCCATATATGCAAGGGAAT
>JALVMZ010000520.1 GCA_027032655.1 Desulfobacteraceae bacterium | reverse complement strand
TCAGGGTTGCCTATGATTCAGGGGAACTGGATCTTCATGCCTCAATAAAGGTAAGAATAGATGGGAAGCTGTATGATACAACTACAGGAAGAGTGTTACTCTATGAGATCCTGCCCAAGAAATTACCATTTGAGCTCCTCAACAAGACCATGAATAAGAAGGAGCTCAGGAATCTTATAGGTGAGTGTTATAAAAGGGAAGGGATTAAGGCGACTGTAATACTTGCCGATAGACTTAAGGATATAGGTTTTAAGTATGCCACATTGTCCGGCATCTCTATTTCCATGAACGATATGACCATCCCTGCAAAGAAGAAACAGATTATTAACCAGGCTGAAAAAGAGGTGAAGAAGATAGAGTCAGAATACCGGAGGGGATTGCTTACAGAGGGAGAAAAATATAACAAGGTAGTGGATATCTGGGCCAAATCGACCGAACTTGTTGCAACAGAGATGATGAAGGAGATGGCCGTTGAAGAGGTAAAAGGACCTGATGGTAAGATGAAGAAAACAAGCAGCTTTAATCCCATCTATATGATGTCAGATTCAGGTGCCAGGGGCAGTAAGGATCAGATGAGACAGCTTGCTGGTATGAGAGGTTTAATGGCAAAGCCTTCAGGCGAGATTATTGAATCTCCCATTACTTCAAACTTCAGGGAGGGATTAACAGTTCTTCAATACTTTATCTCCACCCATGGAGCACGAAAGGGACTTGCGGATACAGCACTTAAGACAGCAAATTCAGGGTATCTGACAAGGAGACTTGTGGATGTTGCCCAGGATACTGTAATCACTGAAGAGGATTGCGGAACAGTGGATGGTATATGGGTTACCTCCCTGGTCGAAGGTGGCGAGGTCATCCAGAGGGTAGGAGATAGAATTCTGGGAAGAGTGGCTGTTCAGGATATTTACGATCCTATTACAGGAGAATTAATTGTTGCTGCCAATGAAATCATCGACGAAGAGAAAGTGGAAAAAATAGAGTCCTGTGGTCTTGAACGGGTTAAAATAAGGTCAGTTTTAACATGTCAGACAAAAAGAGGGGTCTGTAAGAAGTGTTATGGAAGAGATCTTGCACACGGGCATGAGGTAAATCTTGGAGAGGCAATAGGCATTATTGCTGCCCAGTCAATAGGAGAGCCTGGAACCCAGCTTACCATGAGGACATTTCATATTGGAGGAACTGCCAGTAAAAGGGTGGAGCAGACAACACTTCAACCAAGACATGGTGGAACAATAAAATTCCAGAATATTAAGACTGTAAAGAATAAGGATGGAAATGATGTGGTAATGACCAGGAATGGCGAGATTCAGATAGTTGGTAAAGAAGGAAGGGAGATAGAGCGATATCCCATAATTTATGGGGCCATATTAAAGGTCAGGGATGGTGATGTCGTAAAGCCAAATCAGACTATAGCTGAATGGGATCCCTTTACAATACCCATTATAACAGAGGTTGAGGGAACAGTTAAGTTTGGTGATATTATAGATGGCGTGACCATGCAGGAACGCACAGATCAGGTAACTGGTAAGATCAGCAGAGTTATTATGGAATCAAAAGATATTGATACCAGGCCAAGGATATCCATTAAGGATAAAACAGGTAAGACAGCCGATACCCACCTGGTTTCAAAGGGAAAGGCAAGATACTTCCTGCCTGTTGGTGCTATAATTATGGTCAATGAGGGGGATTATGTTAGTGCGGGAACGGTTCTTGCTCGAATTCCAAGGGAGACTACAAAGACAAAGGATATCACTGGGGGGCTTCCCAGGGTAGCAGAGCTGTTTGAAGTGCGAAAGCCAAAGGAAAGCGCCCTGTTGAGTGAGATAGATGGAGTTGTTTCCTTTGGCAAGTATGTGAAAGGAAAAAGGAAGATAACCATTACTCCTGAAGTGGGTGAGCCAGTGCACTATTACATTTCAAAGGGAAGGCATGTAAGTGTGTTTGAGGGTGATTATGTGAGAGCGGGTGAGCCGCTAATGGATGGAGCTGCTGACCCCCATGATATTCTCAGAATCAGGGGGGTAAAGGAGCTTGCCAGATACCTTGTGGATGAGGTTCAGGAGGTTTATAGACTTCAGGGTGTTAATATTAATGATAAGCACATTGAGGTAATAGTAAGACAGATGCTGAAACAGGTTACTGTAACTAATCCCGGAGATACCAATTTTCTTATTGGTGAGAATGTGGAGAAATGGAGGTTTGAAGAAGAAAATAATAAGATTATAAAACAGGGAGGAAAGCCTGCTGAAGCTGCTCCATTGCTCCTTGGAATAACCAAGGCGTCATTGAGCACAGAGAGCTTTATTTCTGCTGCGTCCTTCCAGGAGACAACAAAGGTGCTGGCTGATGCGGCTGTTGCTGGAAAGGTGGATTATTTGAGGGGGTTAAAAGAGAATGTAATTATGGGAAGGCTTATACCAGCCGGGACAGGTGTCAGGAATTACAGAAATCTGGATATTGAGCTGGTAAATTGAAAAGAGACAAGATTTTTATAAATTTCTCTTGACAAAAATAAAACATATCAATAAAAGAGGTAGTTTTGTGAATTTGAATTTTAGTGGCATTGAATGATTAAATAATAAGGGAGAAAAGCAGGATGCCCACTATCAATCAACTGGTAAGAAAGGGAAGAGAAAAGGTAAAAAAGAAATCCAAGACACCTGCACTTCAGGGGTGCCCTCAGAAGAAGGGGGTGTGTGTAAGGGTTTACACTTCAACACCAAAGAAGCCCAATTCTGCTCTCAGAAAAGTGGCCAGAGTAAGACTGACTAATGGAATTGAGGTTACTTCATATATACCAGGCATTGGGCATAATCTTCAGGAGCACTCAGTTGTTCTTATCAGAGGGGGAAGGGTTAAAGATTTGCCTGGAGTAAGATATCATATTATAAGGGGCCCACTGGATACATCAGGTGTTGAAGATCGGCGTAAAAGCAGATCAAAATATGGAACAAAAAGACCAAAAACAGGATAATTCAAGGAGTTTGGGTAATGCCAAGAAAGGGAACCGTAAAAAAGAGAGATGTTGCCCCTGATCCAAAATATAAAAGCAAACTTGTATCCAAGTTCATTAATTGCCTTATGAAGAAAGGGAAGAAGAGCGTGGCTAAGTCAATTCTATATGATGCATTTGAAATCATCGGTAAGAGAACAAAGCAGGATCCTCTTCTGATTTTTCAAAAGGCAGTGGAAAATACAAAGCCGGTATTAGAGGTGAGGTCCCGAAGGGTGGGAGGTGCCACTTATCAGGTCCCCACTGAGGTTAGACCTGAAAGAAGGCAGGCGCTTGCCATCAGGTGGTTGATAAACTATGCAAGGCAGAGGGGAGAGAAGTCCATGTCAGCAAAATTAGCGGGGGAGCTGATCGATGCTTCAAATGGTAGAGGCTCTGCAATAAAGAAGAAAGAAGATACTCACAGAATGGCAGAGGCAAACAAGGCTTTTGCCCATTACAGATGGTAAAGAGAAGTAATTTTCACTGATAAATAACAGGAGGGAAGGAGGAATGGCGAAGAAGAAATTTGAGAGGAAGAAGCCGCATGTGAA
>JALVMZ010000519.1 GCA_027032655.1 Desulfobacteraceae bacterium | reverse complement strand
ATATTGATATCAGGAGCATAAATATCTGCTTTTCTAATTCTGTGCTGAATCCAAAAAGTGAAATGGTATCTTCTCTTACATGGGTATAAATATTTAAACTCACCTCATTTGGAGGTTCAGGTATGTTGTAGAATGTGGAAAGGGGGATATATACCTCATAACCCACTCCACCTGTTTCTATAATCACCACATCAGGATTCTTCTTTATCAAGGTGCCTTTTAAAAACGCTATCATCTATTAAGACCCAGACCTATATGCTTTTTTATAAAAATACTTTTCCCTTTATGTCCTCAGTACTGATACTTCCTTAATACTTTGTCCAGTGGGCATGACAGATTGCTGTTGCCAGTGCATCTGCCTCATCAAGGCCCAGATTATCTTTTATCCCCAGTATGCTCTTTACCATTGATCTTACCTGCTCCTTGCTTGCCCTTCCATAACCAACCACTGCCTTTTTTATCTCAAGGGGAGAATATTCATAAATCTTAAGACCACACTGAACAGATGCTATCAACACTGCTCCCCTTGCCTGCCCCAGCTTCAGCGCACTCTTTACATTTTTGGCAAAAAACACATCCTCTATGGCCAGCTCCTCTGGATTAAATCGCCTGATAATCTCTAAGAAAGATTCAAATATCCTGTGTATCCTCTCATGTATGGGATTAATTCCAGAGAGCTCTATCTTTCCAGAATGGATAAAATTGATACCTGATGAGACCTTATCTACCAAACCATAACCAGTTGTCATTGTTCCAGGGTCAACACCCAGCACTATCATTTACTCATGGCCTCCATTACACTATCTGAGATGTCAAAATTTGCATACACATGACTTATATCATCATGATCTTCTAAAGCCTCCATAAGTGTAAGCATCTGCTGTGCCTCTTTACCTTCAAGGCGGACGGTGCTCTGTGGTATCATGCTCACCTCTGAGACAGTATAAGGGATCCCTTCCTCATCAAATCTTGCTTTTACCTTTTCAAAATCAGATGGCTCGGTTATAACTTCAAACTCGGATTCTCCCTCCTTTACATCCTCTGCTC
>JALVMZ010000518.1:1470-3560 GCA_027032655.1 Desulfobacteraceae bacterium | reverse complement strand
ATTTTATATTAAATAATAAGTGCTCTCTATTGCTGGTATGCCAAATGTATTGATAAAAATAATAATTAAAAATGTGCAAAATGGACAAATATTTTGAAATTTTAATTGTGAAAAATGAATTAACAGCTTTTCTAAAATGGCTAATTTAGTAAAAAAACCAAAAGCATATATTTTTATAGATGCTTCAAATATCCATTATTACATTGTAAAAGCTAATTGGAAGATAGATTGGGTAAAATTTAAAATCTTTTGTGAAAAACGATATGAGGCACCAAAGTTTTTTTATTATGAAGGGATTCCTTCCAAATCACAATATTTTGACATTCATCCCGAGCATTCCTTGTCCCAATTTATAGAAATGAAAAAAAGAAAGTTACAATACTTTAAATTCTTAAAATCAATTTCCTTTAAAGTAAGACACAAGCCAGTAAGTAGAGTATATGATAATACAGCAGGTCAATTCAAACACAAGTGTAACTTTGATGTAGAATTGACCATTGATGCTTTAAATAATTCAGATGATTATGATGTTTTTGTTCTTTTTAGTGGAGATGGTGATTTTATAAAACTTATTAAATACTTAAAGGGAAAGAAAAAGAAAACGGTTGTAATTGCACCATCAAATAGGCTCTCATGGAATCTGGAAAAAGCAGCCAATCAGGTAATCTATCTTGAAGATCTTAGAAATCAAATAGGCAAATAAACAAAAGGCCCTGCCTCTGCAAGGCCCATTCGCCTCCGCCTAAATGCGGAGACTTTAGTCATTTATTAAAATTATCGACACTTTTTTATAAAAGTCAAGTCTTTTTAATGATAAATCTATTGATAAATCATTACATACAAGATTTTTAAAAACTATAGAAGTGGACTGAGTTATTTTGTAAAAAAACAATGATCTTTTAATTGCTCAGGAGCTTTGTCCCTCAGCATAACAAGTAATGTGATTTTAGAGATACTTTGAAAAAAGATGGTATTTAATTTAGTTTTGCAAATCTCTTAATATACTTATCTATAGATAAGGCTGGACAGGGGCTCTAATTGCGATGCCTTTTAAATCAATCATTACATCATATACGAACATCTCAACCCCAAGTGATATTGCCCTTCTGAGTTCCCTTCCATATTCAGGGTCAATATGGTCTGCAGGAGAGAATCTTCTGGCATCCATCCTCTGAATCAGAAAGAATACAACGGCCCTGTATCCCTGTTTCTTTGCCCGTTCAAGCTCAAGCAGGTGTTTCAGTCCCCTCTGGGTTACAGCATCAGGGAAATATGCAATTCCATTTTCAACCAGAGTGCAATTTTTTATCTCAACAAAGCATCCCTCCCTTTTCCCTGAAAGCAGAAGGTCAAACCTTGTGCCTTTCCCAAATCCTGGCTCAGGTCTTATATCATCATATCCATTCAGTCCCTCTATCTTCCCATTGACTATTGCCTTTCTTACAAGGTGGTTTGGAACCCATGTGTTAATTCCCACAAGGGAGCTTCCCATATCAATCAGTTCCCAGGTATATTTGAATTTTCTTCTGGGGTTCCTGTGATATGAAAGATAGACCCTTCTCCCCGGCTCAGAACATCCCATCATGCTCCCTGAATTGGGACAGTGTGCTGAAACTATGTGATTATTCCTTAATTTAATATCAGCGATAAAACGCCTGTATCTTCTGATAAGTATCCCTTCTGTTAATTTTGGCCATTTGATATCATACATGTATTTAAATAAACATTGAAAGAGCTCATAGTCAATTCATATAATACATTTATGCCACACTATGAAGGGCCCATATATCGTCCACCAAGTGAGGCAGACAGCCTCCTCATTCAGGCAACTGTGGGTTGTCCGTGGAACAGGTGCACATTCTGTATGGTTTACAAAAAAGGCCCGCCTTATAAGGTAAGACCTGTAAGGGATATATGTGAGGATATACTTGAAGCCAGAAACTTATACGGAAAATATGTAAGGACAATCTTTTTTCCAGCAGGAAATACAATAGCAATGCCAGCAGATGGGCTTTCCAGGATATGCGCCTTTTCAAAGGAGCAGTTTCCCAAACTTGAAAGAATCACAGTATATGGCTCATCCAGATACA
>JALVMZ010000518.1:0-1460 GCA_027032655.1 Desulfobacteraceae bacterium | reverse complement strand
TGCTTAGACAATCAGGGCTAAGTCGCATACATGTTGGTCTTGAAAGCGGAGATGATGAGGTCTTAAGGAGGGTCAAGAAGGGGACCACATCAGAGGAGCAGGTTGAAGCAGGTCTCATGGTAAAAGAGGCAGGGATTGAGCTCAGCGAATATGTTATACTGGGGCTTGGTGGCAGGGACCGAACAGAGGAACATGCGCTTGCAACAGCAGAGGCTCTTAACAGCATTGAACCGGATTTTATAAGACTCAGGACCCTTGTGCCCAAAGTCAATACGCTACTTTTACACCAGATAATGAAAGGCAAATTTCACCTGTTGGGACCACATGGAATACTCAAAGAGACAAGGCTTCTCATTGAGAATCTAAACTGCAATGCAAGACTTACAAGTGATCACTATACCAATTACATAAACCTTGAAGGGAGGCTACCCGAAGACAAGGGGCGACTGCTAAGGGAGATAGATAAGGCACTTAAGCTTGATGAATCCCGGTTCCGTCCCTTTTTCATAGGAACAGAATAGGAGAGTTAATGCTTTTTTGATTTTTTATTGATTATATGATATAATTTATTAATTTTAAAACAATTTAGGAATACTTTTTTATAAAACAGGATATTCGCTATCAGGAATGAGTAAATGGCTGAACAGAATGTAAAGTCCATATTTCGTCCATCCCTTTTCTGGGATGCAGAGGATATTGATATCTCAAAACATTCAGCCTATATTATCTCCCGTATTCTTGATTATGGAGACATAGATGATGTTAAAAAGTTACTGAGCTTGTATTCTTATCAGGAGATAGAAGAGGTAATTAGAACAAGAAGGGGACTCTTCCCCAAAACCGGCAAATACTGGGCAGTTAAATTAAAGATACCACTGGAAGAGGTTGCATGTTTGAAAAAGTATTATCCAAACAGGCAATAGAAACTGTAAACATTCTTGCGCCAAGCTTGAAGGACTTCTATCTGGCTGGTGGCACTGGATTGGCCATTCAAATCGGACATAGAAGGTCAAGGGACCTGGACTTTCTGACCAGCAAAATGTTCAATGTGGATGCTATATTGTCTTCTATCACCAGTGATAAAGTTTTATTAGCGGAATCAGGCACAATCCATTTTGAATTAAATGGAATTCGTATATCCCTATTATTTTATAATGTTCCATTAATATATCCTGTTATTAACTGGAATAACATTCATGTGGCAGATATAAGAGACATAGCCGCAGAAAAAATAAAAACAATATCTCAGCGCGGTGCAAAAAAGGATTTTATTGACCTGTATGCAATTTTAAAGATCTATTCCATTCATGAGGTGTGTTATTTTTTCAAAGAGCGATTCAGGAATTTTGATATAAATTACTATCATATATTAAAGAGCCTTGTATTTTTTGAAGATGCTGAACATGAGCCCTCTCCTGATATGCTGGTTTCAGGAAGGGACTGGGAATGGGAAGTGATAA
>JALVMZ010000517.1 GCA_027032655.1 Desulfobacteraceae bacterium | reverse complement strand
CTGTACTGCTGCGTTGAAAGAGTTTGAGAAGCATGGATTTGAGTTTACTGAAATTGGCTATGGTGGAAACCATGTTCATTTCACAGTTAATGTTCCAAAAAAGTATTCAGTGCAAATTGCAATAACAATGCTCAAGTCACGTACTTCTAAGAGGATTTTTGAAAAACATCCGAATTTTAGGAAGAGATATCCTAAAGGCAGTTTCTGGTCAGGATATGAGCACCATGAGTCAACTGGGATAAAAGACCTTAGAGCTTCTGAAAGATACATAAGAAACCAGCAGAAACATCATCAAGTGAAAGTAATTGATGATAGACAGAAGAGATTGGACTTTTTCGCCGAAACGGAGATACGTCAAGGCCAAAGGACTTGATGAGGAAGTGAAGGCGAAAGGCAGCTGGGGATTATAAGGGGTCGCTGGAACCCCTTATTTCATTTACAATAATTATACCATCTTCCCCTGAATCATATTTCCATTGACTTTTTCCTCTTTTATTTTTAGGTATGTTTCTATCTTGTGGTAAATCTATAAAGATATGGGAACCCCTCTGTTCTCTTTCTGCATATGAGATTATCACTAATGATTGTTGTTTCATTTGCAGATTTGCGTATGATTGCGCATGTTCAATTGACTGTTGATATCCTACATAACCATATATTCCAACTCCACCACTTATAGCTGGACATGCCCATAAACTTGCAGCACAACCAGCTAAGATTACTGCACCTCCAGTAGCACTTCCTATTCCGCCTTTTACAACTCTCCATGGTGAGTATATTTTTCCTGTATTTGATATTTGTATTGATGTCTCTGCAATAACACCTATAACGGCTGAAAAACCTATAAAGGCTGCAATCAGACCCAATAGATGCCCATCCTCATCAACATTCCCATAAGGATTCCCCCGCTCAAACATATACCGATTCAGACTCTGCGGATCATACACATTCTGTATCAAGCTGTCGGGTTGTGTAAATAGTCCCCAATCGCTCTTATACTTCCTGAAATGAAAGTCAGTATCGCCTACAACACTGTCATGCTCTTTTCCCT
>JALVMZ010000516.1:2576-3565 GCA_027032655.1 Desulfobacteraceae bacterium | reverse complement strand
GGGAGTTGCAAATATCACCTCAATCGGTTCCACCGCATCAATAACCACTATCGAATATGAACCAGGGGTTGTGGAAGATCTTAAAAGCGCTATATCTGAACTTGCTCCTCCAGATAGATATTATGAACATGAAAAGGCCTGGCATGATGGAAACGGACATAGTCATGTGCAATCCGCCTTATTAGGTCCGTCAGTATCCATTCCTGTTAGAGGGGGCAGGCTTGCTCTGGGCACATGGCAACAGATTGTGGTGATTAATCACGACATTCATCCAAGGAAAAGGAAGATTTGTGTTACCATTATTGGATCATAGGTCTTTATATAGCTTTTTCATGCATTCAGGACAAATACCATGAGAAAATTTAGATACAGATCTGGATTGTGGAAAAAATGCATAAAATTGGTGCCCCCAAAAGGAATGATATAAATACAAAAATATTTTCCTGATCTTTTTCGACATCTATTACTCTGTTTATTTTAACATAAAAAATGATCTACCTGCTTGCATAACCTTAAAGATGATTCTTGTGGTGTGTTTGTATGCAAGTAACTAAAATAGCTTTCCGGTAATCCAGACAGATATACGATTGCCTGCAACAACAAAAAGAGCAATAATAAATGTTTCAACTCCAGCTTTAATGCTTATAGGACTGATTATTAAGGCAGATAAAAAGTCCGTCAGAATTGCAAAACCCAATCCTGCCATGAGCCCCCACTGGCGAATAACCCATGTCATTATCAGTAATAAAGGGATACTCAATAGTGTCCCGATGATAACCAACCAGTAAATGGAGAACTGAAAATTTCTGGCAATTAAATTTGTCATTGCTGCCATACGAGGGCAGACAATAAATAATCCAAATGCGCCTATTGCAATTGTAAAAGATAAAACATTTCCATTCATTTCGCTTTTCCTCCGAATTTCAAGATTTCATCTTAAGGAAAAAATTTCTAAAAATGTCAATGAGAAACTTATTAATGACTAAATT
>JALVMZ010000516.1:0-2566 GCA_027032655.1 Desulfobacteraceae bacterium | reverse complement strand
ATATTATATTTAAAATCCAATCAAAAAAGTTATATATGGCAGATATATAATCGAGGAGTTAATATGTATCTTTTTGATTGGCTTGAAAGAATTGGTTAATTTATTATGGTGGGCGTGGGAGGAATTGAACCCCCGACCAACGGATTAAGAGTCCGCTGCTCTACCTAGCTGAGCTACACGCCCACTTTATATTTGAACGCGCCCGGCAGGATTCGAACCTGCGGCCTACGGGTTCGAAGCCCGGCGCTCTATCCATCTGAGCTACGGGCGCAAAAAGAATGATATTTAAATACAGGATTGAAATAACCCTTGTCAATATGAAATATTAAAATAACAGGAAAAAACGCTTGACATTATTTATACAACTCATTAAATATAGAGATTTCTTTTTGTAGGTGGTATAAATTATGAAGACATTTGTAGCAAAACCCAATGAAGTAGAGAAAAAGTGGTATCTTGTTGATGCTGAGAACAAGACCTTAGGTAGGCTTGCAACAAAGATTGCAATTATCTTAAGGGGCAAGCATAAACCCATATATACTCCTCATGTGGATACGGGCGATTTTGTTGTGGTTGTAAATGCTGAGAAGATAAGGCTTACAGGTAAAAAGTGGGATCAGAAATTCTATTATAGACACAGTGGTTATATTGGGGGATTAAAAAAGATTTCAGCTAAAAAACTAAGAGAAAAGAAACCTGAAGAGATTATCAGACTTGCTGTAAAAAGGATGCTTCCCAAGACAAAACTCGGGGCGAGACAATTAAAAAAGCTCAAAATATATGCAGGGCCTGAGCACCCGCATCATGCACAAAAACCAGAAAAATTGGAGTTATAATCAATGGCTGAAGAACTTATACATGCAGTTGGTAAAAGAAAAACCGCAGTCGCCCGTGTATGGATGAAACCTGGCACAGGCATGATAATAATAAATAAACGGCCTATGGAGGAATATATAACCAGAGAAACAGACAGAATCCTTGTAAAAGAACCATTTGAACTGACCGGCACCCTGGGAAAATTTGATATAAAGGTGAATGTCAGGGGCGGTGGTATCTCTGGTCAGGCAGGAGCAATAAGACATGGTATTAGTAGAGCACTTGCTATTTCAAATCCAGAATTTAGGCTCTCTTTAAAGAAGGCCGGGCTCCTAACAAGGGATCCAAGGATGAAGGAGAGAAAAAAGTATGGTCAACCTGGGGCAAGAAAGAGATTTCAATATTCAAAGAGATAACCCCATTACTCAGAATGAATCTATTTCAAGAAGCCTCCGGGCTTCTTTTTTTATTCCAATTACCCATATCACATAAGGCATGTTAGATATTAGGAGGAATATAAAACTCATCCTCTCATACGATGGCACACAATACTCAGGATGGCAGATTCAAAAGGATAGACCCACCATTCAGGGGATTATTGAGCAGACCATATACAGGATCACTAAAGAAGAAGTAAAAGTAATAGGCTCAGGGAGGACCGATGCTGGTGTTCATGCCATTGCCCAGGTATGTAATTTTAAGACAGAATCAAAACTCCCACCGGATATTTTAAAAAAGGCGCTTAATTCACTTCTTCCACAAGACATATATGTTAAAGATGCAAGTATATGCGATATTAAATTCCATGCCAGGTATAATGCGAAAAGCAAGACCTATCAATACCGTATCCTCAATACCAGAGAACCTGATATATTTCTCAGACGATATGTGTGGCATATATCAAATCCACTGGATGTGCAATTAATGAAAAAGGGCTGCTGTTTACTTCAAGGGGTCAATAACTTCTCTGCTTTCAAATCAACAGGAAGTGGAAACAGAAATCCGGTAAGGAATATGATCAGATCCGAGGTCTCAAGGGATAAAAATGGTATTATAATCTTTGAATTTGAAGCAGATGGTTTTCTCAGGCATATGGTAAGAAACATAGTAGGCACCATAGTTGATGTGGGTTCAGGAAAATTAAAGGTGGAAGAATTCAGGGATATATTTCATTCCCGTGATCGGAAAAAGGCAGGGATCAAAGCACCTCCTCAGGGTCTCTTCTTAAAGGAGGTAAAATATTGATCCTTATTCCAGGTCCTCAAGCCTCAGACTCTTACTCATAAGTGATTCATAAACCGTAGTATGAACCTGTTTAAAAACCTGATCAAAGGAGTTAATTGAGACCCTACCGGTTTCGATCATCTTTATTACAATCTCTTTAGTTATCTTTAAGACAAGTTCATCTTCTTGATTCACTAAAAACTCCTCACAAAACCCCTGCTGAAATGGAAGAAGGCATATTTTATTTTTCAGCAGGGGCTAATTGAATGAAAAGGACCCCTTTCAGGCCCTCCTCATTCAATTATATAATCTATCAAATATAAAAGCCCTTATCAATCATAAGATTCTAATTCCATACACCGGGGATATCCGTCCCACAATCAGGGCATTTTCCATCTGAAATCCTTTTTTTCCTTATATAAAACCCAAATCTTTCAATAAGAAGTGCCTGACACTCGGGACAATAGGTGTTTTCACCCTCATCACCAGGCAGGTTTCCTGAATATACAAACCTGAGTCCCTGTTC
>JALVMZ010000515.1 GCA_027032655.1 Desulfobacteraceae bacterium | reverse complement strand
CCTTAAAAGGACGAATGTAGAGAGTATAGGATTTGAGGAGGATCACCTGACCTATGGATTAATCAGGACATTTAGGAGGCAACTGAGGAGCTTTCCAAGAAAGATAAAGCTAAAAGGAGTAAATAACATAGTTGAGAGTTTCAGGATCATCAAAGACTCATCAGAAATAGGACATATAAAAAAGGCAATCAGGATTATTTCATCTGTTCTGGATGAGGTGATTCAGTCCATCAGTCCCGGTATGAGCGAAAAAGAGATTGCAAGAAGGATTGAAACACTCTCACTTGATGCTGGGGCAGAGGCCATGGCATTCCCTCCCATAGTTGCAGGCGGTCCAAATGGTGCAATGCCACATGCTGTTCCCACCGACAGAAAGATAAAGACAGGTGAGCCCGTAATAATTGATGCAGGTGTGAGGGTTAATGGATACTGCTCGGATATGACAAGAACCTTTTTTATGGGGTCTCCTAAAAGGAGATTTAAAAGGATATATGCCCTGGTCAGGAAGGCACAGATTGAGGGAATAAAGGCCATTAAAGAGGGTGTAATGAGCGATGAGCCTGACAGGGTAGCAAGGAATATTATTAAAGAAGCAGGTCTTGGAGACAGGTTTAATCATACACTGGGTCATGGAGTTGGGCTTGCAGTCCATGAAGGGCCAAGACTTGGTCCTGGCAAAGGGATTATGTTAAAGGAGGGTATGGTGGTAACTGTTGAACCTGGAATATATCTTCCTGGCAGAGGGGGGGTAAGGCTGGAAGAGATGGTGCTAATAACAAAAGATGGTGCAAAAGTCCTTACCCCTCAAATAGGAATTTATGATTTCTAAGATGCCTGAATATTATAAAGACCTGTATCGGCTTGTGGATGAGTTTATCTATTACATGAGGGTGGAAAGGGGGCTATCTCCAAACACCATTCAATCATACAGTAATGATCTAATGAGATTTATAAAGTTCGTAGAGGATAAGGGAATTAGATTAGATAATATCACCCATGAACAGATTAATGAATACATTGCCCAAATAGGGAATTTCTTATCCCGGAAGAGC
>JALVMZ010000514.1 GCA_027032655.1 Desulfobacteraceae bacterium | reverse complement strand
TGGGTCCGGTTATAAAGGAATAAGTCTTCTTATGATTGAATCCAGCACACCGGGATATTCGGTTTCAGAGCCCCTTAAAAAGATGGGATGGTGGGCCTCTGATACTGCCCAGATTTTCTTTGATGACTGCAGGGTTCCAAAGGAAAACCTGATCGGTTCCGAAGGGATGGGATTTAAAGGGATTATGAGAAATTTTCAGAGGGAGAGATTATTTCTCGCTGTAATTTCCAATACCACATCACAGCTTGCTCTGGATGAATCCATAAAGTATGCGAGGCAGAGGGAGGCATTTGGTAAAAGGATTTCCCAGTTTCAGATAATAAGGCACATGATCTCTGATATGGCCACTCTTGTTGAGGCAAGCAGGGAATTCACATATAAGGTGGCTTACAGGATCAATAAAGGGATTGACCAGGTAAAAGAGATCTCCATGGCAAAGAACTTTGCCTCAAAGGTGTGTGAGAAGGTATGCAGGGATGCAGTGCAGATTCATGGTGGTGCGGGTTTTATGAGAGAGTTCCTGGTTGAGAGGCTTTACAGGGATTCTAAGATACTTTCCATTGGGGGTGGCACATATGAGATTATGAATGAGATTATATCATCTAAGATTTTTGATGATATAAAGTCAATGGATAGGAGATAATTATGTTTGAATTTATGCTAAATGACACAGAAAGGGCTTACTGGAAGGAGGTAAGGGAATTTGTAAAGAATGATATCCCCTCTCAATTAATCAGGGACATGGATGAGGGAAAGATTGAAACAGGAAGGCCCCTTATTGAGAAGGCAGGAAAAAAGAATCTCCTTGGCCCCCGTTTTCCAGAGAAATATCATGGAAGGGCACTTAACTGGGTGGCAGAGGTTGCAGGGGTGGAAGAGGTGGGGGTGCTTGGGACCTCCCTTTCCTGTGCCTTTGTAATGCCAAGTATTGTGGGAGAGGCCATAAATCTTTTTGGAACAGAGGAGCAGAAGAGCAGATATCTTGCTCCCACCAATCAGGGAACACTTTACAGTGCCGAGGCATTAACAGAGCCAAGGGGTGGGTCCGATTTTTTTGGTGCCACCACAACCGCCACCAGAAAAGGTGATTATTTCATCTTGAATGGAGAGAAGCGATTTGTGGTAGGTGCGCAAGACTCTGACTACTTCCTTGTGTATGCCAAATCAGATCCTGACGCACCACCCCATCAGTCCATAAGCTGTTTTATTGTGGAAAGGGAGATGGGGGTGGAGGTGCAGAATATTTATAAACTCATGGGAACAAGGGGGGGTGGAACAGGAAGGCTTGTTTTCAGGGATGTTAGGGTCCCGGTTGAGAATCTTGTGGGAGAACTACACGGTGCGTATTCCATATTTAACAGGATGATGATACCGGAGAGGCTTTTGAGTGCAGCAGGTGCTGTGGGAATGGCAAGGGGTGCAATTGAAGTGGCTGGACGCTATTCCACCAGGAGGAAGGCCTTTGGAAGAACCATAAATAGTTTTCAGGCAGTGAGTTTTAAGGTGGCTGATTCAGTGGCAATGCTCGATTCTGCCAGGGCACTGGTGATTGCATCTGCAAGGCTGGTGGACTCAGGTGGTGATGGAAGACGCCTTGTATCGGAGGCAAAGAAGATAGCAACAGAATTCGCATGGACTATCATAAATAATGCCATGCAGATAATGGGCGGCATTGGTTATACAACAGTGTATCCCATAGAGAGGCTGCTGAGGGATTGCAGGCTGGCCATGATATGGACCGGGACAAATGAAATCATGAATCTTCTGATTCAGCATGAATACTACAAGGAGCTTTCAAAGGTAAAAACTGATACAAGGGATATTGAACATGATGCCATTACCCCTGATGAAGAGGAAAAACATTATGGATAGAGGTTTGGTGATTGACCATTTATCCCTTACCAAATATGCTATGGTTCTGGGATTGGGTCATGGAAACAATTTTCTCTTTAACCCTTTTTACAGATGGAGGTAAGACATGAAAAGGTATTTAATTATTTTTCTGGTCCTGGGTATCTTTATTTTCCCTCTGCATTGCAGAGCAGGCGGTGTGCCCGGTGTTACTGATACCGAAGTGGTGATAGGATGGACAACACCACTTTCAGGGCCTGCTGCCCTGTGGGGAGTTACAGGTCTGGGCGGAATTGCATGGGCAAATTACATAAATGATCATGGTGGTGTCCATGGAAGAAAGATAAAGGTAATCCTTAAAGATGATGGATACAATCCCACC
Organism: Desulfobacteraceae bacterium; assembly: GCA_027032655.1. Lineage (GTDB taxonomy): Bacteria > Desulfobacterota > DSM-4660 > Desulfatiglandales > JALVMZ01 > JALVMZ01. Next base: position 1,342 of record JALVMZ010000514.1, on the reverse strand, counting down.
AGGGCACTTGCCAATCTTCAGGAGATGAAGGGCTCCATATTTGCTGTGTGTGGACTTCTGGGAACCGCCATATGCAATGCTGCCAAGGACTTTTTCCCTGATAATAATATCCCACTTATAACCGCTTACGGAGATATCAGGATATGGGCCAATCTCCCAAGAGAGAGAATCAGAAATATCTTTATTTCCTATCCCGATTATGAGGATGAGGCAGATTACATCACCAATTATGCAGTAAAAAAGCTTGGTTCAAAGAAGATTGCCGTGTTTTACCAGAATGACAATTACGGAAGGATGGGTCTGGAAGGTGTAAAAAAGGCACTGTCACACCTTAAGGGAAAGGCAAAGCTGGTGGGTGCTGTTCCATATGAAGTTACAGAAAGGGCACTTACAACCCATGCCCTTAAGTTGAAGGAAACCGGTGCAGATAGTGTTATATTATATCCTACACCATCACATGGTGCATTAATAGTGAAGGAGATGGTAAAGGTGGGATATCATCCCAGAATACTTACCACATTTACCCTTGGTGATCCCATTATGTATCGTATTGCAGGTGAGGCATGGGAAGGGACATACATTGCTCTTCCTGGAAATTCAGGACAGCCTGGTTCAGATCCCCCTGCTGATCGCGTGGCAGAGATACTCAGAAAATACAATCCCAAGATAGCAGGAAGAGAGTATTTGGCCCTGTTTGGTGCAGCCTCCATGATGCATCTCATAAAAGGCCTTGAAAATGCAGGTCGTGAGCTCACACCAGATGCACTTGTTAAAGGCATGGAGCAGATAAAGAACTGGAAACCTGAAGGCATTGGTGCACCTGTTACATATAGTCCAACCCGGCACCATGGTGTGAATGCATCAAGGATGGGAATTGCAAAAGGGGGTAAGGTAATTGCCCTTGAACCCTTTACTATTTTCAAGCCACATTTTTAAGGAATTATAAGAATAATGCCAATTTTAGAAGTCAGAAATCTATCAATTAGTTTTGGCGGTATTCATGCCCTGCAGAATGTGGATATTGATTTGGAAGATGGGGAGATACTAACAGTAATCGGACCCAATGGTTCAGGAAAGACCACCCTTTTTAATTGCATATCGGGTGTGTACCGGCCTGATCAGGGAGAGATAATGTTTAAAGGAGAGCCCATCCTTGGGCTCTCCTCCCATGTAATAGCCTCAAAGGGTATAGCCAGGACATTTCAGAACCTCAGACTCTTCCTTCATATGAGTGTGCTGGATAACCTCCTGCTGGGAAGACATATCAAGTTTAATAAAAATCCCTTGTATCCCATACTCCGCATAAGGAAAGAGGAGTTAAGACACAGAGAAGTGGTTGAAG
>JALVMZ010000513.1 GCA_027032655.1 Desulfobacteraceae bacterium | reverse complement strand
GGTTGGGGCTCTGGCCGAATTTTGCCGGCAGTTCTGAGGATAAATACTGGTATAGCTCCTGGTAGGTGATTTTTCCATCCATGTTTATGTCTGCAAGGCCCTGCAGGGCAAGGAGGAGGGAATTGGTGAAGGCTCCGTGGGGTTTTTGGTCAAAGGTCCATCCCTGGGAAGCAAACTGGGGAGGGATGTCAACTGCTGGTTCGTCTTCCTTGGAGGCTGAGATATATATGGTTTTTTTGTATGGGTATTTGGAAGTGGGGGTGGCGGTCCAGGATATGGTCTGGGGAAGGGAGAAATCCACAGGAAGTCTTCCAATGCTCCTTACAGGGAAACGGCGGGAAAAACTGGCTCCTCTTATGGCATAGCCGGAATAGCAGGAGTCAAAGGCGGCGAAGAATCTTATGCCCTTTTTTTCGCCTTTTAAAATCAGGGGTTTAAGGTCCCTTTTTCCTATTATTAAGCTCTGGAGGGTGAAGGCGGAGATTGTGCCGGTGGGGTCTTTTATCAGGTTGAAATCGTAGGGGACAGTAGCTCCTGTAAGGGGGGAAAGTCCAAGTTGGGTGCCGAGGTTGGGGTCATAGAGGCTGGTTCCATGTCCGCTATAGTAGAGGAAGATGAGGTCCGAGGAGGAGGCCTGCTGAATAAGACGATGCAGGGAGGAGAGTATGTTTTCTTTGGTGGCTGAGGAGTCTTTCAGGATGATGATGTGGGAGGGGGGAAAATCCCAGTGTTTGATTAAGATTTTTCTCATCTGTTCCAAGTCGTTGGCTGGGCCGAAAAGGGTAGGTATTTGAGGATTTTTGTAATGGGAAATGCCTATGAGAAGGGCATAGTTTGCCCCATAAATGGGAAGCATCAAAAGCATCAGCAAAATCAATATTCTCCTCATCTTCGTCCTCCATAATTTGTTCTCCAAATAATATACTGCAAATTTCTTGCCAAATCTATCCATGTTTCTGAGCCATTTTTTTCTGCAATGGGGTTTCTCAAAATGAGAGAGTTTCTCAAAATGAGAATCATTTTGAGAAAAGGTTCGGGATTTGCCTTGAGAGATGGGAAAAAAAGCGGGGTAAATCTGGCATGTTTTTTGCAGGTAGTTATTTGAGAAAAAACTAAAAAAGGAGGTGCACATGAGACGGATTTTGGTTTTGCTCGCCTTGATTGGAATGGCCATGGGTTGGGGATGGGATTATCTCGGTTATTGGACCGCCTGGGGTTCTAATGGTATGCTGGCATTTACTGCTGAGCAGATGCAGAGGGGTTATTATCTGGGTTACATTAACCCTTCGTGGGGAGATTTCAGGGATGAGAGGGAGTATTCTCTGGGCCTTTCTCTTGCCAGGGAAGGGATTGATAATAATAAGTTCCCAATTACCCCTTCCCTTGGTTTCTTTTCCCTTTACAAGCCGTTGGGGGAAGGTTTTGGCTTGGAGTTTTCCCTCAGGAACACGGGTTTTTATTATGCCAAGGAGAGTTATGTGCCTGAGTCCTCAAGTGAGCTTGGAGATTTAGGGGCTTCCACCTCAGGGGAGATGTCCAATTTCCTCTTGGGACACAGCATTTATGTAGGGCTGAAGAGGAAGCTCTCGGATAATCTTCGCATAGGGGTTGGTCTGGAGCTTATGACCGCTTTTTCAAGCGTGCACACCAAGCTGGAGACGGTTTATAAGTACGCAGGCCACAAGTATAATTATTCCTCTGAGACTTCTGTCAAGGGGATTAATTTCGGGGGAAGGCTTGTTCTGGGGATAAGTTATGAGACACAGGTAGGGGATGTGAAACTTGTGCCTTCCTTTTCGCTGGCCAGTGTGGGAAAGAACTGGGATTATACCAGGAGCAGCGTTGGGGGATATACGGCCTCGGACATCAATACCGCAGAGGATTATCCTGCAGAGTATACCTTTGGTTTAGGTGCGGAGAAGGAGAACATGATGGCAGGTGTTTTTGCAGGGTTTTCCCATAAAACATATAAAACCTGGGAGGGGGCCTTCTCCTTCCTTACCCTTTCCTTTGCCCTTAAGGGTAATATGCCCCTGTTTTTTGCCCTTAATTATTCTAAGATAAAGGATAGGCTGCTCATTCTCAATTCCTGGGAGACAGGGGTAAAAAGTCTGACCCTTGCAGGAGGGATGAAATTGGGGCAAGGGCCATGGAGGCTGGCTGGTTTTGTGAGAGACCTTGATTTTGCAGGAAGCAAACACCTTACATTTGGAATAAGCTTAATCTACAAGAAGGGAGGTGAAGAATGAGAAATTTCTGGAAAGGTTTGCTGGGAATTTTAATCGTTCTTCTGTTTAATTTTGAGCAGGTTATGGCGTATAATGGGGGAAATAATCCTGCCCCTGGCAAGCCTCGTGCTAATTCTCGCTATGTTCCATATTCGCCGCCTGAGAGTTATCCGCAGATTCTGAAAAGATACAACAAGCAGCTTATTGAGGTTGCGGGGCAGATAGACCCAGGGCTTATTAGTAAAATGCAGATAAAGCCTGAGGAGCTGGTGGCAAGGACTGTTTTCGGCGGCGATTTTCCTGTAATGGAAGACGGAAGCTTCGTGGTGAAGGTTGTAGAAGGAGTAAGGCAGGATGTTATCTTTCTAAACAGGAAAACAGGAAGATTGGTTTTGTTAGGCCATTTTCTCCCACAAAACCAGTTCCTTTGGGTGGATGCCCGCTCCAGCCTGCTTTCGCTTACGGCTATCCTGATGCCGAGGGTTTATCCAAAACTGCTTTCCAATTGGGAAGCCCTTCAGAAGGGAGGGGAGATTCTTGAGGAAAAATTGGCCCAGGCCCATAGTCTTTCCGAATTGATCAGGGAGAGAGTAAATACAGGACTTATGGTTCAGGGAAGCAACGAAATTTGGCCATCAGAAATTGAACTGACTGTGGTAAGCAGCGACGAAGTAGGAGGTACGATAAAGCTGGTAAACAAGGTGCCTTGTTGGTTTTATGCGGATTCGGGAAGGGAAGAGAGAATGCTTCCCAGAGCTAAATGGGATGTACTTAAGTCCGCAAAAGACTTTCTGAAAAGCATTCTAAAGACCTTTTTTGGTTCAGATTTAGAGGAGGAAGGGGATTGGCTCAAGGAATACGGGAAAATAAAGCTTAAGGTGAGGAGGGATTCTCAGAGCAAGGCTAAGGTTAATGTTTATAATCCTTTGCCTCTGGAAATTTCCGGCACTCCTTTAGCTTGGCTTACCCTGAAGGATTATCTCTCAAGGTTGAATAATCTTTCTTTTGACGAGAAGGTAAAGGTTTTCAAAGCCGGACTCGTTAGTTCTGCAGATATGGTTCTCACTTTCATATTGACCATAGCACTCAATTCAACTGGGGAGCACACGAAGGAGCTCGGAAAGAGGGTCTTTAAGGAGTTGAAGGAAGGGTTAGGGGAAAATATTATTGAGAAAACCAGTGAGAAACTTTTTACTCTCTTTGCTCCTGATAATCCAGTAAAGGATGCGATTGCGCATCCTGATATGGTGCTGGATGCTATCAAGGATGCGGCTATGGATATAGGAGTGGATTTGCTTGTAGATTTGATATTAGCCCTTACCGGTTTTTCCTTACTCGTAGCCCTTGTGAATTTCATATTCACTTATTTGAATATGGTTTGGGATGCAATTTTTAACGAAACCTTCCAATACCCCAAATGGACGAAGTCAATTATAATCAATGAAAATTTAGATGACGGCCTCATTGCTTATTGGCCTATGGATGGAAGTGCAGTGGATATGACTGAAAATAGGTGCGATGGAATAGTTCATGGAGCAATTCCTACCTCAGACCGTCATGGTTTTCCTCAAAGTGCATATTATTTTGATGGCCATAGCTGGATTGAATTTTCTTCCAGATGCCTTAATAACTTGCCTGAAGGCACAGTGAGTTTGTGGGTAAGCCTTGATAAACTTAATACACGCCATGCTCTGTTAGATAAAACAATCACCAATTATGTAAATGCTTTCCAACTCCTTGTGACTCAAGATAATAGAGTACATATAAGCATTGGCGCTTATTACGGGAGTCTTTGGGGATATTACTCGCGGGCACACCTTACTAAAAACAAGTGGTACCATATAGCTGTAACTTGGAATGGAAGGCAGTGGAGATTATATATTAATGGCAGATTAGACAGCACTTTTGACGATGATAGAACCGTACCTCTGGAAAACGGCATAATGGTTTTTATCGGAAAGAGCGATGAGAATGGTTGGGATCCTTTCAGTCCGGATTATCTCAAAGGGAAGATAGATGAGGTAAGGATTTACAAAAAAGCACTTTCGGATAAAGATATTTTAGATTTATACCAAAGCAAATGAAGGAGGAAAAAATGTGGAGAAAAATTGCAATTGCAATTCTGATAGCAGGCCTGAGCTGGGCTTCCTCCACCCAAATAAAGTTTAAGGGTTTCCTCCCCTTCCTTCATTTCTCCTCCAAATATGCTGGCTCTATCCTAAAGGGCCAGGAAGTCTGGGAGGAAAGCTTGGTTGGCATCTTTGAGGAATTGCAAAAGCAAGAGGAAGGAGGGCTCAGCCCGTGGAAAGCTGGCCTGGAGCTGGATGTTTTTCCATGGGAAAATAAAGGGTTTATCCTTGGCTATAATTTCAACATCTTCTCCTCCAATGCCACCTACACTTACACAATCCCCCAGGAAACTGCCACTGTCCAATATCAGGACCAGTATGAATTTACCCCAAGGATTAAGGAATACCTCTTTGGGCCGTGCCTTCAGACAGAATTTCATTCCATCCCCCTTCTTATCGGCATTGGCCTTTCTTATGCGGATTTTCGCCTGACAACATCCCATACAATGAATTCCTCCTTCTCCAGCGAGGAAGAGGAAAGCTCCATCTGGAGGCGGGTACTTACCGTAGAGAAAGGCAAAGGGCCAGGCGGTTTCCTTCTCCTTTCCCTCTCATATCCCTTTGCAGGCTCTGAGACCCGGTTTGTAGTAGGAGGGGATTTCCAGCTTAGTTATTATCCTCGCTTCACCTCCAGCCGTTGTGAGATAAGGGAAGACTCCAGCGGAAGAAGCACCACCGAATGCGTGGAGGGTGAATTTTACCACTACAAGCTGAAGGTCTTTGACAAATGGATACCGCAGATGGGCACCCTTTACGACCCGGCAGCATCTCCTGGTATGAAGGATTTCTCCAAGGCCTTCCTATTTATGAACATTTCCTTCCATATAGGGGTGATGTTTTGAAAAAGGAGCGAAGGCTGCGGATAATGTGTATAATTTAAATATGAGCAGAATAAAGTTGGTCTTTCTCTTGCTTCTGCTCAATGCTGGATTTTCCCTCTCCCTTGTCCACATCTCCACCGGATTTGCCCTGGTTGGGCAAAATGGGGCCTTCTTCCTCTATACAGAGAGGGGGAAGGTCCCCCTTTGTGCTGAGGCTGAATTTCTCGGAACCAAGCAAGGAAAACTTTGGTTTCGCTCAGGAAAACTTCTCTTAGTGTTTTCCCCCCAGGGAAGGCTTGAACATGAGGAAGAGCTTGCTCCCTTAGAAAGGGATTTCGCCTGTGCCACCAGTGATTTTGGGGAATACTGTTTTTCCAAAAAGACGAGAATAGAGGAAATTTGGGGATGGAGGGGTTTTCGGGGATATGTGGAAGTCTGGAGAAAGCAAGGGGGGAGGCTTGGGTTTTTAGGGAAATTCCCCTTTCCCCATAGTTTGGAGAAAGTCCAGCCCATGCAGGAGGGATTTCTCCTTATTGGCTCTCCATCTCAGGGAGAGGTAAGCTTCAATGGCGTAAGCTCATATTCCTGGGCAGTTTATATGGTGGGATTTTCAGGAAGGAATATTTGCAATTTCACTGTAGAGGCAGCAAAAATGTATGCTTTAACCTCCAGAAAGGAGATATTCATTTTTTACCAGAAAGGCCAAAGGGGAACAATCATAAATCTTTCCCCCCATACCTGCAAGCCTAAGGGCAAGGTAAAAATCTTTCACCTTCCTGGAAATTCCACAGCAGGTTTGGTGGAGACCCCAAAGGGACCAAGACTGCTTTTTCTGACAAGCAAAGGCAGGTATGTTCTTTTAGGAGAATATTTTGAACTTTTAGACAAGGGAAAATTTGAAAATTTCCCGAAACTCTCAAAATTGAAAATCCTTTCTGGTTTTCAAGCGCCTGGAAGAGAAATTCTGGCATTTATCTTGGAGGGGGAAGACACAGAAGGGAAAAAGGAATATTTTTTGGCCAAATTTGAAAAATTAAAACCAAAATTGAACCAAATTCCCTCCCCTGTTGTTTTTCCATCAGCCTCAGGGGAAATAATAATCAAGGAGGAAGGGGATGTGGAAAAAGGCCCTGCTCTTCATTAACCTTTCATTAATCTGCCTTTCCTCTCAGCCTTACTATATCCCACCAATAAGCGTAAAAGTATGGAATAGCAAAACCCATATTTTAAAAATTAGAAAATTAGGCGGGGATTTTTATTTCCTTGGGGAAGACGGATGGATTTATCAGGAAAACGGCTCAAATTTAAAAAAGAAAATCCAGACAAAGGGAGCAATTGATTTCCTCCCATCTCCCCAGGGTTTTCTTCTTTTGAAGAAAAACTCCCTTTCCTTCAAAAATCACGAAATTCCCCTCTCCAATCCCATTGGCCTTTTTGAAATTGGGGGAAATCCCCTTATATTGACAAAAAACTCTGTATTTATTTTTAAAGATGGAAAATTGGCCTCCCTATATAATGGCAGGATAGATTCCTATCTTCCCGAAGAAGATGGCCTTTGGATTTCTGGACCAGATGGGATTTTCCACTGCAGATTTTCCTGCCAGAGGGAAATTCCACAAGCCGGGGATATCATTGCATGGGATGGGAAACGACTTTTATTTAAAAAAAAGCAGGATTACTATATCTGGAAGAAAGGAGCTGAGGCGGAAAAACTCCCCTTCAAGTTCAAGGCTCTGCTCGGTGCATATGCAGGGAAAATTGAAAAATATTATTCCCTTGGAAGCCAGAGCATAGAATATTCCCTTATCCTTTATCCTCCCCCGTTTTATTCCCAGAATCCCAGAAGTTTAGCAATAGGGAATGTCCCCTACGAAATACTAACCTTAAAGGAAGGGATATTAATCCTTTTTGAAAACTCAGGAGGGCTTATAATTTTCCCTTCCCTTAAAAAATACTATCTTCCCTTCCCCCTTTCCAAAATTTCCCTGCAATATCTCGCAAGGCAGGGAGATACATTGTTCTTTTCGGGTTTTTCCTTCTGGAAAAGCCCCATTGGTGAGTGGAAGGGAGCAGCTGCCCTGACCTTCAACCTTCCATGGGTGGAAAAGGCTGTAAAAGAGGACATGAAAATTGCGAAGAAATGGAAATGGGAGGGGAAGCTTTTTCAAAGTCTTAAGGCTTTAGAGATGGCTTTATCCATGGCCTCTTACCTTCGCCCCTCCCTTCAGCGGGAAATCATTGCAAATAGGGAGGCTTTGCTTGAGGAAATCCGAAAATCCCGAACCCTCAAAAGGCTATTTTTCAACTCCCTTTATCTTCTGGGCATGATTATAGCTGGCTTCTTGGTGGGTATGGCAGTAAAGATGAAGTATGTCAGGATTTTTACAAACCCTCCAGACGAGGTTCTCCAGAGCATATCAGGCAGCCATTTTACCCACTCTGTAATATACAGGCTCAAGAGAATCATCCAGAGCGAAAATCCCCAGCACGAATTGGACCAGCTCAGAGACAAACTAAAACAGGACTTAGAATATTTCCTCAAAAAAACCATGGGTTTTTACAGATACCATCCCAAATGGAGCAGGGCAAAAAGGGCAGTGAAAACCACCCTGAGGAAAGTCATTGCCATGAAAAAATACAACCCCAAAACAGTGGCAAAAGCCCTTAAGGCTGTTGAGAAACTCAGGGAAGAAATATTAAACCTTAGGGGAAGCATAGTAAAGGATGCCTTGGCAGCAGCAGTCTCAGAGATGGAAGCCCAGGCCCTGAAAAAACAAATAACCATAAACACCAGTCTTTCCAACACAAACAAAGGAAGCTTTGCCAGGCTATATCCAGAGGAACTTTACCAGTTCAAACAGGCCTTCCTCTCCCTCCTTCAAAATAGCATAGAAGCCTTTGATAACTATTCCCCGCCCTCTCCTCCCACCATTAATGTAAGCGCCCAGGAGAATTTTGATGAAATCATAATTGAAATAAAGGATAATGGGAAGGGAATAGACCCGCAAATCCTTCCAAAAATCTTCGCAGATGGATTCTCCTATGGGAAAAAAGGAGACCCTTCCCAGCGTGGCCATGGACTTACCCAGGTGAAGGCGCTTATGGAAAAATGGGGAAAAATAAAAATAAAATCAGCCCCAGGCAAAGGAACAACTGTTAGAATAGAAATAAAAAGAAGCAAGGAGGATACAGATGAAGATATGGATAGTTGACGACGATGGAAGCTTTGTTGAGGTCTTCCAAAGGGTATTTCCCAATCTCTCCCCAATACATTACACCAACGGAAAGGAGCTTCTCCAGGCACTGCAGGAAGAAAAACCTGATTTTATCTTTGTAGACTTAAACTTTGACAGAATTTCCAAGGAACTTCTCCTATCCCGCCTTCCCTCTCAAGAAGGAATAGTAATAGCCAGAAGAATAAAAAAGAAATTCCCTGACATGAAAATCATGCTTGTCTCCCGCTTCGGCACAGGAGAAGTGGTGGCCGAAGCCAGAGCCATAGGCATCCCCTTCTTAGACAGTTATTCCTCCGACCAGGTAGTAAAGAAAACATTAGAGGAATTCCTTGGCTTAAAAAAGGCCGCTAACCTTAATGCTCTTCAGGGAAAATTAGCCTCAGTAGGCTATTACACAGCCTCCCCCCAGGTCCTCAACGAAATAATCAAAATACCCCTTACCCCCACAAACAAAGGCCCTATTCTAATTTTAGGACCCACAGGAAGCGGAAAAACCGAATTGGCCCGGGCCCTGCATTCCCTCATAAGACAAGCCAAACCCTTCCTCCACATCAACATAGTTACCATTCCCCCAGAGCTTATAACCTCAGAATTATTCGGACACGAGAAAGGAGCTTTCACAGGCGCCACCCATGCTCATCCCGGCTTATTTGAACGGGCCAATGGGGGAACTGTATTTCTGGACGAAATAGGCGACCTTCCCTTTAGCGACCAGACAAAACTTCTGGTTTTCCTGGAAACTTCCAAATTTACCAGATTGGGAGGAACAAGAGAAATAAAAGTGGATGTCCTTACCATAGCAGCAACATCCAAAAATCCCAAAGAAAAAATAAAACAGGAACTTTACTGGAGATTTCCCTACATAATTCACCTTCCTCCCCTGGAGAAAAGACCCGAGGACATAGAAATCTACCTCCAAAAAGCAGCCCCTGAAAAATTTTCCCTCCAATTCACAGAACCCGCCATTGAATTCCTAAAAAAACAGAAATATCCTGGAAATTACCGCACCTTAGAAAGACTCATCAAAACCATCAAAGAAAAATACAAAGAAAAAAACCACAAAACAGAACTTAGAATAGGCCTGCAGGAGGTGGCAGATGCAAGATTCTGGAAAGAGCTACACCATACCCCTACCTTGGCAATCAGCCTCCAGGAGCAGAACCTTTACGAAGCTTTGACAGAAAAAATCAAAAAGGACCCCCGGGGATTAGAAGGCCTTGAAACCGACTTAATCAATTATCTGCTTTGCGAAAAAAAGATGAAACCCCATGAGGTGGCAAACCTGCTTAAAATTTCCCCTGCCACCATTTACAGAAAATACAAGAAAAAATAGAAACAGGAGGCAAACCATGAGAAGAGGAACAGCTCTTCTCCTCCTTTCCCTCCTTCTTTTCGCAGGGAAAAGGTCAATAATTTCCATCAATGCAAAAACAAAGGACGGAAAACTCCTCCCCCTATATTCAGGATATTATGCCTTAGTCATAGGAGTAAGCGACTACGACTACCTCCCAGACCTTCCCAACGCAGTAAAAGACGCAGAGCAGGTAAGCTCAGCCCTGCGAAAACTTGGCTTTAAAGTAAAACTCGTAAAGAACCCCACCAAGGAAGAACTTCTAAAGGCCCTTACAAACCTTGCCACAGGAGCTGGAGCAGACCCAAATCGTGCAATCCTCATCTACTTTGCGGGCCATGGCTATACCCTCCCCCAGGTTGATGGAACACCCCTGGGATACATCCTCCCCTCAGACTCCCCTTCCCCTGCCAGAGAAACAGAATTCCGCCTAACAGCCATAAGCATGAGACAGCTCCAGGACATAATCCTCACCATGAGAGCAAAACATGTCCTTGCAGTATTTGACTCCTGCTTCAGCGGAGCCTTATGGAACATAGTAAGAGACCCAACCCCAAGATACATAACAGAGGCAGTCTCAGAGCCTGTAAGAGAATTCATAACCGCAGGAAGAGAAAACGAGCAGGTCCCAGACCGCTCAGTATTCACCGCTCAGTATTCAAGGAAGTATTCCTCCAGGCAATAACCAAAGGATATGCAGATGCAGACAGGGACGGATACATAACAGGCCTTGAACTTGGAGCCTACCTCAGCAAAAATGTAGTAAACTACACAAGGGGAGGCCAGCACCCCCAATTTGGAAAAATAAACAACCCACGCCTTGACAAGGGAGACTTTGTCTTTGTGCTGAAGCCCCAGACCTCAGCCAGCC
>JALVMZ010000512.1 GCA_027032655.1 Desulfobacteraceae bacterium | reverse complement strand
GTGTCAGCTGTAGAGCCATCACACCCTCGGTCAAGGTTGCAATCTACATAAATAAATGTGGATTTCGCTTTTTCAAAGCCTTTTCTGATATGTTCTTTAGCACACTCAGGAAGTCCTCTGCAATCCATCCCCGGAAGGTCTTCGTCTCGGGCATGTATGTAGGCCTGCTCGGCCAATAAGCAAAAAGATGGCGGACAACCTTCTTTATACATGATTTCTTTTACTGGCCAGTCGTTTCGATCCCAACGCTTACTGCAGCTCAGAAAATTTTCTTCAGAACCTAATCCTTTTTTATTCGTTTTATGAGCTATTTTTGAATTTCGTCCTGGGAACTGCTCTGGCTTTTCTTCCTCTTCATAACTTATTATCATAGTTTTTGTCTCGCCTTTCTTTATTTCAAAAATCCTTTTCTTCTTTATTGGCTCCCAGGTTTTCCAATTAAAATTATAATATAAAATTTCAATTTCATATTTTCCTGGGATAAGATATTCTATGTGGATACCCTCGCGGTCGAGTTCAGAGAGTCCGCGAGGAGGAGTTCTTTTTATCCATAGTCCCCCATGAGTAAGCTTTTTTATGTTGTTCAAATTGTATGGGGTTTCCTTCAAGGTCAGGATATATCCCATGAACACATTATCCCCTGGGGGAAATTCCCCTCTCTTTAATATTAGTTTGGTGCTCTTGTCCCACCCTACGAATATCTCCATATAATTCTCTCTGTCCTCGCATTTTCCCATATAGTATTCAATGTAACCCGCAGACTCTACGATTTTCTTTTCAGTATCAAATTTAGCCACCGAAAAAAGCGCATATACATCTGCCCCCATGGGACAGCCCCTTACACGAAAACTCCCGTCCTTTGCAACCTTAACGAATGCATGGTTCCTGAATCCATCACTCTCCCTGTAAAAAGTTATATAGAGCTCGTCCATCTCAAGGTCCTCAAAATGTGGTCTTATCAACTTCCCTGTTATAAACCCTCCCCTCTCCAGCCTTAATTCTATCTCCCTTATCTCTCCGGCTTTCATAACAAAATCCCTTTCCGCCGCACACTCTCTC
>JALVMZ010000511.1 GCA_027032655.1 Desulfobacteraceae bacterium | reverse complement strand
TGCTGTAGCAGGAGGAATCATATAAGTATCATTTCCCTTATACACAGTAATGCATGCATCCCACAGGGGATAAAAGTATTCATAACCATAATGGAAAACTGTCTCAGTTCCCTGGGCATTAATTGATACAACAGGACTTTTCATATAAAGATGTCCACTCACTGACTCATTATCAACAATGAAATCAGAGCTGACAAAAAGCATAAATAAAAAGCTCATAAATCCTCCTTAATGAAGAGGGCAGGCTTTGCCTACCCTCTTGAAGTTAATGTTGTCATCTACTGCCCCATATTCCTCCTGAGCCTGAATTATAAGACCAGACACCATTCATTGTATCATGAGGCACATCTGGATAATAGTGAAAATCGCCTATCCATGTACCGTTAACTCTTGGATACCCAGTTGTAGTCCACCAGAAACCATATTCTACGTGTCCATTTGATCTTCTGTATCCCCAGAATTTTCCTTGAATACCATGTTCTTCATCAACCCAATCACCATGAATAGAATCAGCTGCTTCTGGATCAATTCTACCTGGCAGACCCGGTGGTATTTTATACAATATTTCTGTTGTGCCTTTCCAAACAGCCCAAGGATGGAAGTAAACAGGAGATAATACTGTTCCTGTTCCTACACCGCTCCATACTTCGTGTGGACCTTCGAGCAAGCGTATTGCATCATTGATTTTACGATGATTGTTATCTTTGATTATTATGTTTTTCTTAATAGCTCTTTTTGTGCCTCCTGTTGAGGCAATGAGTGCAAATCCACCTACTAAACCTATGATTATTACATAGGCAAAGTTTCTTATTTTCATACAATCCTCCTTTTTTATGATTAAAAACAACGATTTACAACAATTCTTATTACACATTGTTTTATTTTGATTTTCCTCGTGTCATGTGCATGGCACGAGGCTTATGGAGGATGGTCTGAAGTCTGAACTTTCAAACATAAACATTTACACCTTTTAATTGAAAACGAAAATATACGTATAGTATAGTATAGTATAGTACTTTTCTTGCTCTCTTTACTTAGAGAGACTGTATAACTATCCAT
>JALVMZ010000510.1 GCA_027032655.1 Desulfobacteraceae bacterium | reverse complement strand
ATTCATTACTTAACTGTGTCATTTCATTAAGAATCTTTATGGCCGATTTTTTCCTGTATCCATCCCATTGAATATTGAGATTGCAGAAAGAACAGCCACCCATCTGCCCCCTCCATCTACTCCTCCACCAGCAACCCCTTGACATCTCTATGGGAATTGATGGGAAAAAGGTCTTATCAGGAGGTAGTCTTTTTAGATGTTCAAAGTAGTCACTATAATCGGGAGCCGGTAATCCATCAAGCCCATCTACCTGAGAAAAGCAAGTGGTGAACTTTTCTTTTGAATCCCTGTGGATTAATCCGGGGATTTGCGGGGGGATATGATAGTTTCCCTTAGCCTGTAACCATCTTATCAGCTCCATCAGGGGAATTTCGCCTTCTCCATTAACCACGAAGTCTATCTCTTTAAAGTTCGAAAGCATACTCAGTCCCACTTCACCTGAACAGCCAGAGCCTCCAACAACAATCTTTATTGCAGGATATCTGTGTTTTATCTCTTTTATAAAGAATAGTGAGGATGTTAATTGTCCAAAAGAGATTGAAAATCCCACCAGGTCATATGAAGCCCAATTAACTGATTCAATAAATCTGGATGATGTATCCTGTAAATTCCTGCATAGCTCTTTCAAAGTTACAGTGCCAAGAGAGGGATTTGAGGAAGTGTTTCTATTCCAGAATTTCTCAATCCTGCGAAAGAGCTCTGGATAAAGGAGTATCGCATAGGGAGCCTCTGATAACCATGTCTTCATGGATATCTCTCTATAGATTTCGTGTCCCAGTCTGGCGGCAATATCAAGATATATATGAAAAAGATTGATTTCTGTATCAGGGAGGTGCTGTTTTACAAAAGCCTTAAGGGTCCCAAGCTGGATTGAGGGTCTGTTAAACAATGGCCAGGGGGTGGATATAAGGGCAATTTTTGACATGATTTCATTACAGATTTCAGGATCCTGAAATCTCGATTATTTTAAAGCTTCGTTTTGCCAGGAGTTCCACAATGGCATCCGGAATTTTGGTTGATGTTACGAATATGGGCTGACCATTTTTGTCTTTAAAGGTTAATCCATTCAACTTGACAAAGATATTCCTGTCAGCAGGTCTTAATGCTACCCTGAAGGAGTGGACTCCATCCTTGACTTTTATCCCCATGAAGTCAAGCACTCTTTTAAAGATTTTAATGCCTGAGATTTCACCTGAAAGGCTCAAATAGGGGATTCTCTTTTGCTTTAATAGGGCTTCAATTTCCCTTCCAATTCCTGTTAAATCGATTATTGCATCCCTGTTTCCTCTTTTGATCATATAATCTGCGTGAACAATAAGGGATATGTCTTCTCTGTTTGTTTCAAAGATTGCTATCTCTTTACCCTTAGTAAAATTGATACCTGTTATTTTTAATGCATTTTCAACAATACTGGATTTATTTTCCCCAACTTCAATGATGTCTGTCTCATATGATGGTGGTTCAGGTGTATTTCTAAGCGGGGGATAATCAATGATCCTGATTCCATAATCCTTGAGCAGTTCAATTATCCCGGGAGGTGTCCTCTCTGACGCACTTGCGAGTAAGATAATAACCATAACGGGATTCTTTTTTATATCAACATCAGGAGGGGGCTCTATTATCCAGTCCGCATTTATTTTAAAACCAATGCTCCCTCCTAATTCAAGGGGGTCTCCTCTTCTGTGAATCTTTTCAGAATCGTATTTTTCCAGAATCTTATCAACAGCCTCCCTGAGATTGCATCCTTTAATTCTTACTATCCTGTAAGTATCCCAGTTTGACCTTATTATATCTGCCATCCTCTCAGGCAGGGTATTGTTCATATCCACAATTATCCTCAGTCCAGAGGGCAAATTGAGTATGGGATAGTATTCTGCCTTTAGCTTTATCTGCCCCCCGCTCCTGAGTGGTATATAGTTTTCTCCTGTGTTTATCCACTCAGCACCTAAAAGCTGAAAGAGTTTTTCCAGTTCCTTTGATAATTCCTCTGGTGTTGAAATGGAGGGAAGAATGCCCTTTTTCATTATTCCTGCCAGTCTTTCCTGTGGATAAACAGGTAATCTCAGTTTCTGACCTGGATAAAGGAGATTAAGATCCCTTATATGGGGATTTATCCTTTTTACTAAATTTAAATACTCGTTGTGTATGATCCTGTCAGGAATATGGTATCGGGACTTTATCAGCCTTATTACCGAGTCCCCTGGACTTACCCTGAAGACCTCTACTTCAAGTCCTTCAAGCTCCTCTGGAATGGATCTGTCTGCCTCCAGGACTATTTTTCTGGGAATATGGGAGTATTTTATATCTATGGGGATAATCAGTTTCTGTCCGGGATATAATCTGTTCAGATTTTTAATGGATGGATTTAGTTTTTTAATTGCTCTGATTATAAAGGCAAGGTCTTTTCTATTTAATATTCCCTTCTTCCTTAAAATACTCCATAGATGTTCATCCTTTTTTACAGTATGAACCTGGGCGTCTATTATCATGCCTTCTATGGAGTATTTTTTTTCCTTCTTTTCTTCTTCTGCCACCTTTTTCAGGGTAATGGAATAGGTCTTTTCCATCTCATCCCAGGCCCATGATTTAATCATCTTTGCCTGGGTCAGCAGAAGATGGATCATCAATAATATGAGCAGATTTTTAATTAGATATCTCAAAATATATACCTGAGATGGTGGAGTCTAAACCATTATTTATTTAACATTGTTTCATGTCAACAATAATAGTGGATGGTTAGATGTCTTAATCCGGGATTGAAGTCAGATAGCCCGGCAAGGGTATTACCCTACATATTGTTATTGTAAAAATTTTTATACATTATATTGTATTTTGACTTTACATATGAGGCAAAATCTGATATCAATCCATTATAATCTCTCCTGGAGATTGTTCATATGAGGATAAAGAGGGTCACTCTCATAGGTTTTAAGTCATTCATGGACAGGACTGATATCAATTTCCATGAAGGCATAAGTGCCATTGTTGGGCCAAATGGTTGTGGAAAGAGCAATATAGTGGATGCTATCAGATGGGTGATGGGTGAGCAGAGTGCAAAACAGCTTCGTGGAAGGAGTATGGAAGATGTAATCTTCAATGGTGCAGGTAATTATAAGCCCCTGGGAATGGCGGAGGTTACAATAATAATCGAAGATAATGAAGGAAAGCTGCCAGCATGGCTGGGCGGTGCAACAGAGGTGGCCATTACAAGGCGACTGTTCCGATCGGGTGAGAGTGAATACCTGATTAATAATGTCCAGTGCAGACTTAAAGATATTCATGATATCTTCATGGATACGGGTCTCGGAACCAGGGCCTATTCAATAATTAATCAGGGGCAAATCAGTGCCATTATGGAGCAGAAACCAGAGGATATAAGGGGGCTTTTAGAAGAAGCTGCTGGTATAACCAGATACAGAAAGAGGGTGGAAGAATCAAAAAGGAAGATAGAGTCAACAAGGGTTAATCTCCAGAGGGTTGAAGACATAATAAATGAGATTCAGAGACAGATGCGGTCCCTTAAAAGGCAGGCCGCAAAGGCAAGGAAATTCAAGAGATTGCAGGAAGAGATAAAGGAACTTGAATTGAGTCTGAATTCAAAGATTTACCATGACCTTATAATGGAGTCAAAGGAGAGGGAATTAAAAAGAACCGCCCTTGAGAAGGAGGTTATATCAAGGGAAGGCCTCTTATCTGGAATTGAACTCAGGATAAGCAAGAAAAGGCTTGAGCTTGAAGAAAAGGAAAAGCTCATTACTCATAAAAGGGAGGAATATATTGAACATAAGGACAGAATAAATAAAAAGCAGATGAAAATGGAAACCCTGAGGCAGGAGATACATGCCCTGAGATCACTGAATGAAAGACTGGGTAAAGAAAAGGATGGGCTTATTCAGAATATCAGGGACTATTCGGATGAAAGGGATGAATTAATTGAGAAGCTGAATAATAAGAAACTGGAGATCATTGATCTTGAAAACAGGATTAAGGTCCTGGAGGATAGATTCAGGCACAGGTCAGATCTTCTCAAACAGGCCAGAGAAGAGTTTGAAAAGATTAAAGAGACAATAAGTTCTGGAAAGGCAAAGGAGGCAGGACTTGACAGAGAGAGCTCTTTTCTCAGTGCACGGATTCAGGAGATCACAGATGTAAGATCAAGGCTTGAAAAGGAAAGGGAGGATACATCACGGAAGATCCAGGAGATAATGACCGTTACAGAGAGGAAATCACTACTCAGAGATTCATTGAGAGAGAAACTGGATGAAATAGAGGATGAAATAGCCATTCTGGAGGATGAACTTGATTCTATAAAGGTTAAGAGGAGAGAGCTTCATGAAGACCTCAGACTTGCAGAGGCGGATAAGAAGGTGCTTGAGTCAAGATTTATGAGTCTTAAAAACATCATTGAGAATTTTGAAGGTTACAAAGCGGGTGTCAGGGCTATACTCAGGGCACGGGAGCAGGAACTGAAAAATGAGGCCACAATAAAGGGCACTGTTGCAGACATAATACAGGTGGAACCGGGATATGAGTATGCGGTTGAAGGTGCCCTTGGGGACAGGCTCCAGCATGTGATTGTGGAGAACATTGAAGATACCAAAAAGGCAATTGAATACCTCAAGAAAAGCTCCAAAGGAAGAAGCGGTTTTATTCCACTGGCAGGGGTGAATGGTGGTCCCATTTGTGCCAGATCTTCCAATGGTCTGCCTTATCTGATGGATAAGGTGGGGGTGAGGGAAGAGTTCAGGTCCCTGGTAGCAACACTCCTTAAGGATATTGTAATTGCTGAAGACCTGAATCAGGCTTTAGAAGAATGGGAAAAGAATGGAAAGGATAAGACATTTGTTACCAAGGATGGAGACCTAATAGAAAAGGATGGAGTTGTTATAGGGGGTAAGGCTCTTATTGGCTCATCAGGGATACTTGTCAGAAAGAGAGAATTAAAAGAGGTTAAGGAGAAGGTCAAAAGGGCTGAAACAAAAATCAAGGGTTTATTATCAGAGATTGAGGTCATTGATGGGAAGATAGATGATGGAACCAGGAGACTTGAACTTCTCTTTGATGAAAAGGATAACTGCCAGGAAAAATTGAGGTCTGTGGAAAGTGAGCTCTTTCAACTGGGTAGCCAGCTGGATCAGGCAGAAGGTCTCCTTAGGAGGATTGATGGAGAGATTGAAAAGAGCAACAGGGAGCAGAGCCGAAGAAAAGAGGAATTAATAAAAGTAGAATCAGAACTGATGGTGCACCGGGATTCTATAAGAACCCATGAGAAGTATTTTAAAGAGAAAGAGCAGGAATTAAGAGAGATAGAACAGGAATACGAAACACTTAAGGATGAATTATCCGGGCTCAGGATGAATCATAATCTAATGGGAAGTGAGATTTCGTCCATTTCCAGGGAAATTAACAGGATTGATTCTCTCATTGAAGATGCAAAGAGAAGGATTGATGAAACAGAGAGGGAAAGAGCTGAACTTAAAGAGAAAACAGACCAATATCAGGAACAGATCCTTGATATAAATGATGAGATAGAGTCTTATACTGAAATGCTTAAAGAAAAAGAACATGAACTCGATCTCCTGGAGCAGGAGCGAAGAAGTTATATTTCATTTATTAAGGGAGAAGAAAAGAGGCTATCAGATATCAGACGCGAACTTGATGGCATAAAAGATGAACTTAACAGGGTAAAACTCTCTTCCTCTGAAATAACGGTAAGGGTTCAGGATCTTATTAAAACCATCCAGGAGAGGTTTCAGGTTAATCTTGAGGAGAGTTATAAGGATTATATCAAAGAAGACCGGACAGTAGAAGAACTGAGAAATGAGATTCAGGAGAAAAAGAGTATAATAGATAAGATCGGGGATGTGAATCTTCTTGCCATTGAAGAGCATGAGGCATTAAAAGAAAGATATGAGTTCATGAATGCCCAGAGGGAAGATCTCATAAAATCCATTGAATCCTTAGAGAGGGCCATCAGGAAGATCAACAGGATATCCAGGGAGAGATTTACAGAGACATTTAATCGGGTTAATGAACAGATTCAAAGGGTATTCCCAATGCTATTTGATGGTGGTAGTGCCCATTTAAAATTAGTGGACGAAAATAATCCACTTGATAGTGGAGTGCTCATTCAGGTTCATCCCCCTGGTAAGCGATTAAGTCACATAGGGCTTCTTTCAGGAGGAGAGAAGGCCCTTGGTGCACTTGCCTTCCTGTTTTCCATATATCTTATAAAGCCAAGTCCCTTCTGTCTCCTTGACGAGGTGGACTCCCCCCTTGATGATGTGAATTTGGACCGATTTAACAGATTACTGAAGGAGATTACGAAATATTCCCAGGTTGTCATGATAACTCATAACAGACGGTCCATGGAGATTGCTGACAGATTATACGGGGTGACAATGGGAAAAGATGGAATAAGCACCATTGTTACTGTTAGGCTTGACAAAGCTCTGGAAAACAATCAGAATTGACCCCTTCTTATATTTCTAACTGTAAAATCTTAAAAATAAAGGTGCTGGAACATGATTGGTATATTTAAAAAGAGGGAAAAACAGGAATCAGATTCAAAAGGGTTTTTCAGCAAATTAAAGAAGGGACTTTCAAAGACAAGATCAGGACTTAAAGGCCGAATAGATAGAGTAATATCAGGGAAAAAGGAGATAGATGAACAGATACTGGAGGAAATTGAGGAAGTGCTTTTCACTGCTGATCTGGGAGTTAAAACAGCCCAGGAGCTGATTGATATGGTAAGGGATGGCGTTGGCAGAAAAGAACTTCAGAACCCTGAGGCATTGAAATATGCCCTTAAACAGAAGATGCTTGAATTCCTGGATGTCCCTGAAATAGAGCATCCTGTCCCTTCCCACGGTGAGCCTCTTGTTATAATGGTGATAGGCATCAATGGGGTTGGAAAGACCACAACAATCGCCAAGGCAGGATATATGATGGGAAAAGAGGGTAAGAAGGTGATGTTTGTGGCAGGAGATACATTCAGGGCAGCTGCAATTGAGCAGCTCCAGATATGGGGTGAAAGGGTGGGTGCAGAGGTCATAAGTCAGAAACAGGGGGCTGATCCTTCGGCAGTAGTCTATGATGGAATTACCTCTGCCATGAGCAGGGGATTTGATGTGGTTCTGATAGATACTGCAGGTAGGCTTCATACAAAAAAGAACCTCATGGATGAACTGAAGAAGATAAAGCGTGTTGCAGGAAAGAGGCTCCCGGGTGCTCCACATGAAGTGTGGCTTGTGCTTGATGCTACCACGGGACAGAATGCAATAATGCAGGCTGAGATGTTTCAAAAGGAAATAGGCATCACCGATATCATCCTCACAAAACTGGATGGCACATCCAAGGGTGGGGTTGTTGTGGGAATATCAAATCAGTTAAAGATTCCTGTCAGATATATCGGAATAGGGGAAGGCATGGATGACCTGAGAGAATTTGACCCGGTGCAATTTGTTAATGCAATATTTGAAGAGAGTAAAACTAATTAAAAAAGTGGATGGTATCGTCCTTTCGCTTCCGTTCGCTACGCCATCCATGGCTTCGCTCACTGCTGATCAGGCACCAAATTATCGTATTGATGAAGTGAGCAACTTTAATGTTACTAATCACGAAGTTATCTGGAATTTGGTGCCTGATAAAGCCGCGAAATGTTGATACCATCCACCTGTTATGGTGATAGTATTGGTGAATAAAGGCTATCAGGTCTTTGTTGTAGCGAATGGCGGGAGGGCTTCGTCAGGCACTAAATCCATTGTATACAGGGATTAGCTTTAATAATTTTTCTTAAGATTATAATTTAGTGCCTGACCAGCCCGGGAGGCTTCTGAGCGGAAACAAAGACCTGATAGCCTATATAGAATTTATTTCAATAATCAATTGAACAGGTGATGAATCTAACAAATATATTGATATGGAAAATGTGGTAAAAAGAAGGATAATGTGGGGAGACCTGGATTCCCTGGGCATTGTTTTTTACCCCAGATATTATGAATGGATTGATGGATGCGGACATCTCTTTTTTGAATCCATTGGTATCAACATGAATTCCCTCTGGAAAGAGAGGGGAATTCTATTCGGATTGATTGAAACAGGTTGCAAATACCATGTCCCTGGCAGGTATCATGATGAAATAGAGATAAGGACCCATCTGGACGAATTAACCAATAAGACCATCACCCTTAACCACAAGATATACAGGAACGATGGGATATTAATGGTTGAAGGGTTTGAACTCAGGGTCTGTATGGATGTGAGTGACCCTCAAAGATTTGTTGCGATTCCCATACCTGCGGATATCAGGAAAGTCTTTGAATCACACCTGAGCAATGCCTATCCTGTGTAATCAGAGTGCCCTCATCCACTCAGGTCTGAGTCCGATTTCTCCTTTGAGTGCTGCATCAATTGTATCAAGTGCCTGCTGTTTGCCCTCGGGCAGTCTGGCCTTGATAGGTAGATAATTGGAGGCATGATTTGAGAAAAATAGTCCCTTTGAGAGATCTGTATGTCTTATCATCTCCCTCAGTTCTATAAGAAGACCTCTTTCATCAGGCATCCTGAACCTGCCTTCCATGTAGTCCTTATAAAGGGGAGTGCCTGGAATAAGCATCAGGGTCAGGGCCCCCACATAGTCAGGATCCATCTCACTTAATAGCTCACCCGTTAACCTTGCATGTTCAAGGGACCTTTCAACCCCTCCAATTCCAAGCAGGACTGTAACTGAGAGTTTTATGCCTGCCTCTTTTACCTTCCGCCCCATGTTTATAAGATTCCTGGCACTGGTGCCCTTATTTATGGCCTTAAGTGTTACATCATCACCTGTTTCGACTCCTAAGTAGAGTATTCCAAGGCCGTTTTCCCTCAATTGAATTAAATCATCTAAGGACTTCATCCTGATACTTTTTGCATTGGCATATGCACCCACTCTCCTGACCCAGGGAAGGTGCTCCTTTATCATATCAAGGATCCACATCAGTCTTTTCTGAGGGATTATAAGGGCATCCCCATCCATGAGAAATACCCTGTTCTGGCTCCTCATATATCTGGAGGCAAATAGTATGTCACTCAGGATGGTTTTATCATCCTTAATGGTGAATCTTTTGTCTTTATAGGTTCCACAGAAGGTGCACTTGTTGTGAGAGCAACCAAGTGTTACCTGAAGCAGGATACTGAATGCCTCACTTGGTGGCCTGATTATTGTTCCTTCATAATGCATTCCTTCTTCTGGATATATTAACATCCTTTATTTCCTCCTCATGATGGCTTTAGTTTAATAATTTAATAATATATTGCAATAATTCAAGAAACAAAAAAGAAGTATCATTTAGATACCCCTTGGTTTATTTATAGTTTTTTTAATTTAATGAGGATTTTTTTATAATTTCGCCATTTCTTCCTATTATGATTTGCTCAATGGAGATGTCCTTACCTGCTTGCTCCATACCTCTTTTTACAATTATGGGAAGCCCTGAACAGCACGGAACCTCCATAATCAGGGCAGTTACACTTTTTATATCAGCAGCTTTAAAGATATCTGCAAATCTTTTTATGTAATCTTCCACATCATCAAACTTCGGGCATCCCACGAGCACCACCCTTCCTTTTAGAAAATCAGAGTGTAGAGAGGGGTATGCCACTGGAACGCAGTCTGCGACAACCAGAAGATTCGCTCCCTTGAGAAACGGTGCTGTCGGTGGCACCAGTCTTATCTGAACAGGCCAGTGGCTGAGTGAAGAGCGAATTGTGGTTTGTTCCTTGGGGATATTGGCTTCTTCACATGAAGTCTCCGGTGCAAAGGACTGTATCTGGGTGGAGGGACACCCACATGCAAGGGTTGGGATTTCCTCTTTTTCAGTCTTCTCCTTTTCCTTCAGATACTCTTCCACAGCATGTTCATCAAAATCCTCTGCCTCCCTTTCCACAATGCGAAGTGCTCCTGTTGGGCATTCCCCAAGACATGCACCAAGCCCATCACAGTATCTTTCTGAAACCAATCTGGCCTTCCCGTCAATTATCTGAATTGCACCCTCTGCACATGCAGGAACACACTGCCCGCACCCATCACAGAGGTTTTCATCTATTTCTATTATCTTTCTTTTAACTTTCATGCTTACCTCCTGAGTAAAACTTCTTTTGCAAGCTCTTTTCCTGTTTTTGTTAAAAAGATCTTATTAATAACCCTTTCCAGGGCTTCTGGATTTGAAGGGTTCACCTCCTGTTTTTCTTCAAGGTTCACTATGGCATCAGCATCATAAAGGCACTTGAAGTTCAGGGTCTCATTTTCCCTTGGATGGTGGTGATGAGCAATAATATCACATACCTCCTCAATAAGGGATTCATCTGCACCTAACCCGGTAAGTATCTCTCTGGCAACAGGGGGGCCTTCCTTTTCCTGGTATTTTGCATCACTTGATCCGTATTTTCTCTCCGCCTCTTTTATTCCAATGTCATGAAGATACGCAGATATTAACACCACTGCCATATTTGCCCCCTCCTTTTTTCCTATCTGCTCCGCGTATCTTGCCACTTTCATTGCATGCCCTATTCGTTTAAAGTCTTTTCCAAAGTATTTTTTCATCTCAATTGCAACTCTATCTTTCATAAGATCCTGCTTCTGTGCAATGAGTTCGGGCGGGAGATTA
>JALVMZ010000509.1:1139-3597 GCA_027032655.1 Desulfobacteraceae bacterium | reverse complement strand
CCTTGGAACACCTCAAGAAGGCCATCCACCTTTCTTCCAGGTGAGTGTTTCTAAAAATAATTTCAGGGTATTTTGAAGGGATTTGGTGGAGAGTTGGGAGCTAATCAAAAGGAGGAGTGGCTCTAAAAGAGGTTTAATTGTTTGTCACGGGGCTTTCTGGGCATCCACCTTTTCCGGTCAAGAAGTGTAGTGATCTCTTTTATCCGCGAAAGAAAAGGCGATGGCTTCATCTTTAATTTACGATTAAAGAGAAGCCTCATTCCTGCATGAGATAGGATAAGCCTCTCCTTTGCCCTGGTCATGCCAACATAAAGGAGTCTCTTCTCTTCAGCCATATCCTTATTACCAAAAAGGGTGCAGGGAATAAGCCCATCTTCAACTCCTGTTAAAAACACCACAGGCCATTCAAGTCCCTTTGAGGAATGAATGGTCATTAATGAGACCCTATCACCCATAAGCACACTGCTATCAATCCCCCTCTCCAGAGATATAGTGTTAAGGAACGCCTCATGGTCGTTTTCATTCCTCCTGGCAATATCCTTTAACTTGATGAGCGCATGAGTTGAGAGCTCGGATTCAAACTGAAGTTCGTGCACCTGAATTGCATGCTCAATAAGTTCCGTTGCTGTCATATCCGCGAATTCAACAGCGCTTTCCTCTGACCGTGATTCGGAATGTCTGTCAATAAGCCTTAAATATTCCTCCTTATACAATCTGTTTTCAGGATATATCAGGGTCTGAAGATATCTCCATATGATATTTACGGGATAAATGTCAAACAGGGGGGTGCTCCCTGATCTGATATATGGTATGCCTGACCTTGAAAGAGCATTTTCCAGCTCATCTCCCTGTGCATTTACTCTGAACAGAATCCCGATATCTCCGAATCCAATGGATTCCATCTCATCCCCGGGATGAGCCCTTCCGCTATCTATTGCAAAATATGTGCTCCCTCCCATAATCCTTTCAATGCACTCAACAATCATCTCTGCCTCTTCCCTGTAAGTCCTGCAGGGGGAAATGAAAATGGGGCCATCCTTGGAAAGAACTGATTCAAGGGGCCTGGGTTTTTCCATAATCATTGCAGATGCCCTGAGGATAGATGGGGTTGACCTGTAATTAATCTTAAGTTCCACCACCCGGGCTGGAGAAAAGTCATCTTCAAACGAATTAAAATAAGAAGGGCAAGAGCCCCTGAACCCGTAAATTGCCTGATCAGGGTCACCGATTGCAGATACTGTGCTTCCTCCCTTCTGGCTCAGGAGCCTTATCATATCTGCCTGATTGGAGTTTATGTCCTGATATTCATCAATGAATATCCATTTAAATCTCTTTCCATATGTCTTTACAATATCCGGATATGTGAGAAATAACCTGAGTGTCTCGGTTTCAAGGTCATCCAGGTCAAGCATGCTGTTTTCTCTCAGGGTGCTCTGATATCTCTGAAAGAGGTCCATCACTTCCTTGGGGATATCATCTTTTAGATGACCTGTTGCATTCAATCTTTTAAGGGATGGGAGCATGTTGTGGAGATTATCCCTTTGTGTCTTTTTTATCCCTGAGTTTTCAGCCAATCTATTAAGTATGCTCCTTGAATCCACCTCAGAGCATATCCTGAATGGGGATGGAAGACCCATCCTCTCCCCATCTTTTTTAAGCACATCATAGCAGAATGAATGAAATGTCCCTATCCAGAGCCTCAGACACTCATCATGGCCAAGCAGGGTATTTAGCCTCTGCCTCATTTCATCCGCAGCCCTGTTTGTAAATGTAAGGGCCAGAATCTCGTCATGGGAGGCATCCTCTGTTTTAATTAAATGGGCTATCCTGTGAGTTAAGGTGAGGGTTTTTCCTGTGCCAGGCCCTGCTATTACCAGTAGATGCCCCCCTCTAAAAGTAACCGCACTCCTCTGCTCATCATTGAGTGGTGAAAGGAGAGGGTCTAACAGGTCTTTAATCTGTGATTCCTTATCAGGTCCCCTTTTTCTCTTGCTTAATTTAAAGAGAGGGGCAGCCGACTTTTTAATCTTCTTTTTTTCTCTGGTAATGTGAAAAAGTCCCATCTGGCCTTTTAACTCAGCTATCTCTGAGTCCTCAAACAGGCGAATCCTCCCATACCTGCCATCAAATCCTTCGTCTTTTATCACATCTCCCTTTCTCATCCTGGTTATTGCCTCGCCAAGAAGGGGATCCGCACTCTCTTTTATCTCATCAGGGTCAAGGTCAAGGAGTATTCTCAGTTCACTTCCCAGGTTTAAAAGGAGCTCTCTGTATGCACTTATTACCTTTTTTGAGGAACTGCCCACCCCTGATATCTCTGCCAGTATCTCATCCAGGGGGATAAGGCTATAAAAGGGGGTCCTGAGCTCAGGCCTTTCCCTGTCTGCCAGTTCATATACCCGGTGGAGCACCCCCACTGTGAGGGGTCTTCCGCATACAGGGCAGATGCCCTTTTTTG
>JALVMZ010000509.1:0-1129 GCA_027032655.1 Desulfobacteraceae bacterium | reverse complement strand
GAGCCTGTTCATGGGCGGGTCAGATGATAGCCCTGTTTCAAGGGCATGGATATGAGTTGTCAGGTCCTCAAAGCACTCCTCAATGGAGTCAAATCCTGATTTTGACCCAAAAAGGGAAAACCAGGGGGTCCAGATATGAGCGGGTATCAAAAAGGCATCAGGTGATGTATCAAGCATGATTTCAAGCAGATCCCTTGAATCCAGCCCCAGTATGGGCCTCCCATCAGACCTGATATTGCCTATTCTGGATAGCTTCTCATTGAATCTGATGGCAGATTCAAAGTCAGGCATGAGTAATAGGTGATGAAGCTTCCTGGTGGCCCCGTTCTTTTTATATATACAGCTTATCTCGCCTGAGAGGATAAATCTCACCTCGCCCTGGCATGATTGGGGAACATCCTTTTTTGCTTCATCAACAAGCTCATCTTTCAGGCCATATAGCCCATCCTCTTTTTCTATGAGTTTCTCCCTCAGTTCTGAAAGCCATTCAGGATGCGTAAAATCACCTGTGCCCAGAACAGATACTCCTTTTATCTGGGACCACCTTGCAAGGGTTACAGGATCAATATCACGGGATGTGGCCCTTGAGTATCTTGAATGTATGTGAAAATCAGCAATAAACTTCATCTGTTTATTTAACGAGTTTCTCCATTCCCTTCCAGTCAAACTTCTTTGCTATATCAAGTGCATCCTGCCACTTCATATTCTCAAAATGCAGGAAAAAGATTGCCTTTGCAACACCCTCTCCTTTATTCAACCTGACCATGATTGAACCATTATTCTCTTTTTTACTGAAGGTTATTCCCACATCAAAACCGTTTACAGAGATTATTTTAATCAGGTTTTCGTCGGTCTCCATCTGTATTTTCTGGGAGAAGGGTGCCCAGTGCATTCCTGCCTGCATACCCCATATTATGCCTGATTGAAGCTCCTGTTTACCCTTAGTGTAAGTCCTGTTAGCTGTTACCATGTTTCCCATTGCACTCCCACTCATGTTCATACCTTCACATTTATCCGCCTTCCAGCCAGGCAGATCTTTCAGTTGTGCACACAGACTCTTATAAGTGGGTATCTGCTGGGAATGGGAACCTGAGCATACAAAAACTAAAAACACTAAGGATAAAAATAG
>JALVMZ010000508.1 GCA_027032655.1 Desulfobacteraceae bacterium | reverse complement strand
TTCCGCTACTCTAATGCCGTATTCGTGAAACGGATTTCCATCCAAGATGCAGTTGGTCACTTTTGGATGGTCTATCATCTTAAATGAGTGCATGAACTTCATGGTCTCGAAACTTGAAATACCTGGTAGTATTGACTTCCTCCCCCCAGAGTATCCAGCATAAAAATGGGGCTCTATGAGGCCGGTCAATATCTTTAGATCTGCATCAAGGTAATGCTTATTAATAACAATTGGGGCACCTTCTATTTCATCAACCTTTCTGAGATCTTCAGCCTTTCTGCAGTAATGGTTTATTATCCTGTACTTATCCATGATCTCTTGGCCAACAATAAATTCCAGTTCTTTACCTAGATTAGGCCTGTGCATCCCGGTGGCTATCAGGATTGTAATCTTATCCCTCGGAATCCCACTTTCCTCCAAAGTTTGAAGCAATGGGGGCAATATCACTTTGTTGGGGACAGGCCTTGTGATATCCGATATCACTATGCATGCATTATTTCGCCCTTTTGCAATTTCAAAAAGAGGTGGAGCCCCGATCGGATTGTTCAGGGCCTCCCTAACTGAGGCTGAGGGATCAGGGAGTGAGGGTAAAGGCTTCATGTCCAGAATCCGGATACCTTCTGGCACCTCTATTGTCATCTTGTCCTGTCCCACCAGAAGTTCAGTTTTCATGCCTCCTCCTTTATCATCTTTTCTGGAGAGATAGTGCAAAATCCCCCAATAAATGAAAGCTGATAATATCTGTCTGATTCAGATCCTGAAAACCAATGGGATCTGGTAATACCAGTTAACAAAATTACCAGATATAGCATGCACTTGTCAAAGAAAAGTGCGTGCTTTAAGTAGTCAAAAAGGGCTCTTGAAGCCACTGGTATCTTTTAAATAGTACTTGCCATCACCCGTCTTTCCAACAACACCATTAGTTACTAGAAATTCCAGTGCTCTCGGTCTGTAATCCTTCATACCAACCTTCAAAATACTTTCCTTGGCATAGGGCAAAGCCACAGCGCTTCTAAAATCCACCGCGCCCCTTTTCTTGAGATCCGACATAATGCTCAAATA
>JALVMZ010000507.1 GCA_027032655.1 Desulfobacteraceae bacterium | reverse complement strand
CCCTTGTAAGACCTTCTACCCCATCGTTTGCCTCAATGGTCTCATAGTTGTTGTCTTTTAAAAGAGTGCTTATAAATAGTATCACATCCGGGTTATCGTCTATTATAAGGACCTTTTTCCCCATATCTATAAACTCCTGAAAAATACAATTAATTATATTATAGCACAAATAATATATCCAGGTAAGTGAATGGTCAACATGAAACCATAAATACTATGGTTTTATTTACTTGCTACATTAAATTACTTATTATAAAGAATAGAGTAAAAGAAATTACAAGGGAAATAAAATGGATAATTATCCGAGTCTTATATGGATAGATTGTGAGATGACAGGACTTGTCCCTGAAAAGAATCTGATTCTGGAGATTGCTACCATCATAACTGATGGCGATCTGAAGATACTGGCAGAAGGGCCAAATATTGCCATAAACTATCCTGAGGAGAGTCTCAAAAATATGGAAAAGTGGAGTCTTGAAAATCATATGGCTTCAGGCCTTTTGGATAGAAGTAGAAATTCCCCTTACACATGCTCCATGGCTGAACAGGAAACCCTTGAGTTTATAAAAAAGTATTGTGAAAAGGGGAGGTCTCCTCTCTGTGGAAATTCAGTATGGCAGGACAGAATCTTTTTAAGGATACATATGCCCCGTCTGGAAGCATTTTTCCACTATAGAAACATTGATGTGAGCTCCATTAAGGAGCTGGTCAAAAGATGGTATCCAGCTTTCCCACCATATCAGAAACAGAAGACCCACTTAGCACTGAATGATATAAAGGAGTCAATTAATGAGCTAAGATATTACAGGGATCATGTGTTCAGGGCATCTTTCAGTTGAACTACCTTTTACCAGCCCCAGGTCAGATATTGATGAATTGAATCCGAGGCCTTTCTCCCTGCACCCATTGCAAGTATAACAGTTGCCTGGCCTGTTACAATGTCTCCACCTGCCCATACACCTTTCTTTGTGGTCTTTCCTGTCTCAGGATCTGCAATTATATACCCCCACTTGTTCAGCTTGAGTCCTGGGGTTGACTGGGTGAGCAGGGGATTTGCGCCGGCTCCCACTGCTATTACTGCAAGGTCGCATTCAAGGGTAAATTTTGAATCCTTAATTGGCACAGGTCTCCTTCTGCCTGATTCATCAGGTTCGCCCAGTTCCATCTGAATGCATTCCATACCAGTAACTCTTCCCTTATCATCACCCAGGAACCGTGTGGGTGCTGTGAGGAGATGAAATTCAATTCCTTCCTCTTCTGCATGATGAATCTCAGCAAGTCGGGCAGGCATCTCCTCCCTTGATCTTCTGTAAACTATTCTTACCCTTTCGGCACCCAGTCTCATGGCAGTTCTTGCTGCATCCATTGCTACATTTCCTGCCCCGATCACTGCAACATTCTTTCCTTTGGCAATTGGTGTATCATATTCAGGGAATAGATATGCCTTCATCAGGTTTGCACGGGTAAGATACTCATTTGCTGAGTAAATACCGATCAGATTCTCTCCAGGGATATTCAGGAATCTTGGCAGTCCTGCACCAACCCCAATATATACTGCATCATATCCTTCTTGAAATAGTTCATCCACAGTTATCGTTCTACCGACTACCACATTGCATTCCACCTTTACACCAAGTCTTTCAAGAAAGTTTACCTCAGAATATACAATCTCCTTTGGAAGCCTGAACTCAGGAATTCCATAAACAAGCACTCCACCAGGTTTGTGAAATGCCTCAAATATTGTAACATCATGTCCTTTGAGGGTTAAATCCCCGGCCACAGTGAGGCCTGATGGCCCTGAGCCAACCACTGCGACCCTCTTTCCTGTTGGCTCTGCCTTTGGAGGGAGGTTCCCTTTTCCATTTTCTCGCTCCCAGTCAGCGGCGAATCTTTCCAGATTTCCGATTGCAACTGGTTGATCCTTTTTGCCCAGAATACATCTGCCTTCACATTGTATCTCTTGGGGGCATACCCTTCCACATATGGCTGGTAGGCTATTCCTTTCCCATATCTTTCTAATGGCAGATGTAAAATCTCCCTCCTTTATAAATCTGATAAATTCAGGGATATTAACTGCCACAGGACATCCTTCCATGCATGAGGGTTTCTTGCATTGAAGGCACCTGCTTGCCTCCTTTTGTGCTGTTTCAGGATCATATCCAAGAGGAACTTCATCAAAATTTCTTTTTCTTACCTCCGGGGCCTGCTCCGGCATCGGCTGCCGAGGTATCTTCTCTTTTTTACTCTGTTTTTCCACCATTATTCCCTCCATAATCTTTAAGATACTCACTGAGCCAATTTGCACTCATGCTGAAATCTTTCATATGCCAATTTTTCCTGTTCTTTATATGATTCGAGCCTCTGGGCCAACTCATCAAAATCCACAAGATGTCCATCAAATTCAGGTCCATCCACACAGGCAAATTTTGTCTCTCCTCCCACACTGACCCTACAACATCCACACATCCCTGTTCCATCCAGCATTATGGCATTGAGGCTTACAATGGTTTTCACCCCATAGTCCTTTGTGAGCTGACTTAGAAACTTCATCATTGGCACAGGTCCAATTCCAACCACAAGTTTTATATCTTCCTTTTCCAGAAACTGCTTCAGGATATCTGTAACAAATCCGTGGTGTCCATAAGAACCATCATCAGTGCATACATGGAGTTCATGGGATGCGAGTTTCATCTTTTCTTCAAGAATCAGAAGGTCTTTTGTCCTTGCACCTATAATGGCTATAACATGGTTACCAAGCTCTTTAAGGCCTCTGGTAATGGGATGAAGAACGGCAATACCTGTTCCACCTCCAACACATACCACTTTGCCCACCTTTTCGATTTCTGTTGGTCTGCCCAATGGGCCAATCACATCCTGGTATCTTTCTCCCACCTGCAGGGTCTTAAATAGGGCAGTGGACTTTCCAACAACCTGATAGATTATAGTGATTGTGCCCTTTTTGGGATCAGTATCTGCCATGGTAAGAGGGATTCTTTCGCCTGTCTCATTGGCTTTTAGTATTACAAATTGCCCGGGTCGGGCCTTTTTTGCTATCTTGGGAGCACTTATTTCATTTAGTATTACTGTGCCTCCTGCAAGCTCTTCCCTTTTCAATATCTCAAACATCTTGTTCCTCCGCCATTTTAGTTTAACAAAGGAGATTCCTTTATCATAAGGTGTAAGGGATGTCAAAATAAAATAATCACATCATAGCTATATTGAGAGCTTTACAAAAATGATTCACATCCACATTTGTCATCCTGAGAGTGTCTGAAAGACTTTCGTTGGATCTGAAGATGCTTCGGTGCTTCTCCTTTCCGCATGATAGATATGGTAGTTCCGGATATACTTTGAAAAAATATGTCATTTAATTGAGTTTTGTAAAATGCTCATTTTTGATTTGCTTAAAGTATTGTTTTTTTCTATATTTACCCAGATATAATCCCTGTATGATTGATGGAAATTTTCTATATAGGTCTAAATATGTCTAAAGCCTATGCTTATATTCATGAAAGAGATTATGTTATACCAGAAGATGTAAAATTTATCATGCCTTATATATTATCGCATAGGTTAATAATTCGTCCTGAAGCAGAAATA
>JALVMZ010000506.1 GCA_027032655.1 Desulfobacteraceae bacterium | reverse complement strand
GGAAGATATTGATTCTGTAGCACAAAAGCTCGAAAAGATCAAAGGGGATGAGCCGGTTGCTGCTGTTCAGATGCAACAGGGTATTATCAAAAATGCAAAAATCGGTGACACATTACTGCTTCCTCCTATAGATGGGGTAAGTTACAAAATGAAAGTACAAAGTAAGCAGATCCTGCAAAGCGGTTCTGTCAATATAGAAGGAGATTTCATCGAAAACGGTATAGTTTACAGTGCCGTCTTAACAGAGGGGGAAAAGGCAACCTTTATCTCAATGGTTACCCCAAATGGTACCTATGAAGTCAATATACTTAATGGTATAGGATATATCTACGCAAATACAGATATCGAAAAGGTCAAAATAGACTACAGTCAAACCGATGAAATAGAATCACCTATAAATAAAACTTCTGAAGACCAATTCTGATCTTCTGAAAAAATTTAGAAATCGTAAGTAACCCCTCCAGTTACAACATCCATATCCGGAGTATCAGATTTAATAAGCAGTCGCTGATAATCTAAAAAAAGTCCCCAACCTTTTTCTTGATCTGCCTGCCCGTCAAAACCTCTTTTATACATAGTGTCTTCATCTCTGTCATCCTCTTTGGACGAAAGATCATATTCTAGTCCTATGCCTCCAGAAAAGCCACTGTCATCTACAGTAGAAAGTCTTTTATTCCCCCCTGTATAGGTCTTGGTCCATCCATACCCTAAAAGTCCATAAATATTAAAATCTTCAGTCAAAGGATACATTGGCTTTGCAAACAAGCCTATATGTCTTAAGGTCTCCCCTCCCTCTGAATCATTTCCAAGGAATGTAGCAAGCATTCTTGCTTCTACACCTATATATTGGTTCCATTCGTATCCTGCTCTAAGAAGTGCTCCGAAGGTCACATCTTCATAGGTACAACCTTTTACGCAATTGTTATATTTTCCCCATAACAAACCCAATCCAATATAAACAGGTGCCGGCGTATTCATTGCAGGAACCGGCTCAATAGGTGCATTCACCGGAGAAATATCTTTAGAGCCGGCATAGCCAATGGTTGTAATTGTTACTGTTAAGA
>JALVMZ010000505.1:205-1066 GCA_027032655.1 Desulfobacteraceae bacterium | reverse complement strand
TTACCTTGATTGAAATGGCCATAGTCCTTGTGATTATAGGCATCATTATAGGTGCGGTAATGAAGGGCAGAGATCTGATAAAATCCGCACAGATCAAAAATGCATACGAAACGTTTTTTGCCGCCCATTATAAGATGATCGAGTCCTATTACGACAAGACAGGAAGGATTCTTGGTGATGGTACTATAAATGGAGGTACTGGCACCCATCCTGATGGCTGGATGGACAACATCGCTCTATCAAAAGGAGGAAACAGAAAGAATTTAATAAAAAGTCTTAGAAGCGTGGGAATAGATGCCTGCTCCCTTATAAAAAGTAACCTTACCTCAAACGAATGCGGACCAAATGGCGTCAATATCGGGCAGATATCCCTAGATGGAGAATATGCCAGGCAGACTGTCTGGGTAGGTTACCATCATATGAAGTTTTTTAATAATAGGGTCAGAAACTATTTAAGAATTCGAAATCTGCCGACAGACTTTGCAATAGCCCTGGACAGGATGATAGACGGGGTTGCAAACTGCGCCTCTGGCTCCTTTGTTGCAGATCCTGGGACACCGTGCAAAAAAGGACAATGGCCTGATGCCAGCACCACCCCGTACACCCACGCCGCTTGGATAGTAGAATTCTAACCCTCAACCACCTCCTCACTGGGACCAGGCCTGTCTTCAGGCGGGCCTGGCATTTTCACCTTCCATTAGGAAGGAATAAACAAAAACCTTCGGACTAGGATACTATGGAAGGAAAAAGGAAACCATTAGGCGCCCTTTTAAAGGAACAGGGTCTCCTTACTGAGCAGGAACTACAGTTCGCACTTACCGAGCAAAAGGCCACTGGCGAAAAACTGGGTGAATGCCTTAT
>JALVMZ010000505.1:0-187 GCA_027032655.1 Desulfobacteraceae bacterium | reverse complement strand
CGCCTTGGTATCATAACCGACTCAGAACTTGCCATTGCCCTTTCCAAACAGACAGACATCCCTTTCATAGATCTCAAGTCCTTTTCTCCGGACAAGGATGCAATAAGAAAAATTCCAGCCCACATCGCCCGTGCCCATAAGATATTACCCCTTAGAATAAACGGAAACCAAATTGAGGTAGCTACTG
>JALVMZ010000504.1 GCA_027032655.1 Desulfobacteraceae bacterium | reverse complement strand
ACTTAATACTACCGTTCGAACCTGTGGCAACTACTTATTCTCTGCATTCCAGTTATAACCCCTGTTACATAGCATAAAGTGACAAAACATTCTGTTTATTAGCAGATTATGCTTACGGCAAGGCTGTGTAAGCAACATAAGGAATTGAGCAGGCCATGACTAAGGCTTGAGAAGATGTCCAAAGCAGGCAAGGACAGGGGGTATATTTACTACTATATTACTACTGCCCGGTGGGATAGAGATAAGCGCAAGAGGATCAAGAGAAAGCGTCATTTTAATCTTCCCGTTGAGATAGGTTAAACAAATAGGACAAGAGCGGTTAAAGGAGGGCTAGAGATAGGCAATAAGGAAGGGAAGGACTGGCACTGGCCACTGCGTCAGTCTATGGAGTCCCCCGACAGTAGCATAAAGCAGATTATTCATTTTGGAGCACTTAAACCTGAGTTACGGGCATAAAATTCGAGGGAAAAGCAGTATGCATAAGGCTTAGAGCTATATTGGGAAATGTAAAAATCTTGGTTGTGATATATGTGCGGAAACCCTAAGTCTGTACTCCGGTTAAGCCATTTTTACTGGCAGTGCAGAGAGCAGTTCCCTAACCAAGGTTTCCTTTGGTGGGATAAAGATGAAATGATTATTCCGTTGCTCATCACCCTCCAAGGCAACTATCTTAACCTTGTCAAGCAGTTGAAGGGCTTCCAACCTGGATATTTTATATTTCCTCCCTTTTTTGGCATTGTACTTATCCAATATATCCTTCCAATGGTCATTCATGAATAAAAACACATTAAGGGTCATAAGGCTTAATCTCACATGGGCTCTTATCCTCTCCGGAAATCTATGATATATTGGACGTGTATGTAACAATACCGTCTTCAAGTATCTGAATGACCGCTCCACATAATATAACAACTTATAATCATCACGTATCTCTTCCCCACTCCTGTCCTCTACATTCGTCTTCAATGCCCATACTCCCATATATCTAACTTTCCCGGACAACCTATCCCTGTTCAACCTATAGTCCATATAGCCATCCCCGACTTCAACTATAAACATCGTTTTAT
>JALVMZ010000503.1 GCA_027032655.1 Desulfobacteraceae bacterium | reverse complement strand
ACATAATATTGGCATTCTTAAGACAATTGGCGGATCTTACAGAAAGCTCAAGCTCAGATACTGGCCTGAAAAGATTCTCATTTACAACTTCCTCCTCTTCCTCCTCCTCTTCAAAAGTGGGCTCGGGCTCCTCTTCAAAATTAATAAATGGATTCATCTGCTCTTTCATTATCTTTGCAGCATAAGCAAGGGCATCTTCTGGCAAAACACTACCATCTGTCCATATCTCAATGGTCAATTTATCATAATCAGCCACCTGTCCAACCCTGGCGTTGGAAACCACATAGTTAACCTTCTTGATTGGAGAAAATATGGCATCCATTGGAATTACACCAATTGGCTGATTTCTCTTTTTATTTTTCTCTGCAGGCACATACCCTTTGCCCATCCTCACTACCATCTCAGCATGTAATTTTCCCTCTTTATTAAGGGTTGCTATATGATGATCCGGATTAAGAATTATGACTGACCCATCGGTTTCTATATCACCGGCTTTGACTTCACACTCTCCTTCCTTTGAGATTCGAACGACTGCCTCCTCCTTATCAACCAATTTAAATCTCACTTCCTTTAAATTTAGAATAATATCTGTTACATCTTCAAGGACTCCAGGTATGGATGTAAATTCATGTTCAGCCTCATCAAATCTGACAGATACAATGGCAGCCCCCTGAAGTGATGAAAGAAGTATCCTTCTAAGGGTATTACCAATTGTTATGCCAAATCCTCTCTCCAGTGGCTCGGCCACAAATTTACCATAATATTGGGTATGGGTATCCTCATCAACAGCCACCTTTTTTGGCTTAATCAACTCTCTCCAGTTTCTTGCCTTTAAATCTCCCAAGGAACCCTCCCGCTAATAATTAAGATTCATAAAATTACTTTGAATACAATTCTACTATTAACTGCTCCTGAATGGGCATTGTAATATCTTCTCGCTTGGGCAGCTCTTTTAAGACTCCCTTAAAAGATTCTTTATCAACCTCAATCCATTCAGGAATCCCTCTTCTTACCACAGTCTCCATTGCTTCCTGTATTACCTTTAAATTTCTGCTCTTTTCTCTTACCTGGATCACATCTCCCACATTAACCAGATATGATGGAATATCCACCTTTCTGTTGTTCACTGTAAAATGACCGTGTGATACCAGTTGTCTTGCCTGTCTTCTGGATGATGCAAAACCCATTCTATAAACAAGATTATCCAGTCTTCTCTCCAGCATAAT
The DNA here is from genome assembly GCA_027032655.1 of Desulfobacteraceae bacterium. Taxonomy (GTDB): domain Bacteria; phylum Desulfobacterota; class DSM-4660; order Desulfatiglandales; family JALVMZ01; genus JALVMZ01. The sequence continues at coordinate 2,387 of JALVMZ010000503.1, read as the reverse complement.
CAATAGATTAGTCCCCGTGATCCCCTTTCTTTTTTCTGCCAGAGAGTAATATCTCCTGAATTGTTTCTCCAGAACGCCGTATATCCTTCTCACCTTTTGCTTTTCCCTGAGCTGAAGCCGATAATCTGATATCTTTCCTCCCCTTCTCTGGCCATGTTGACCAGGGGCATAGGGCCTCCTTTCAAAAGAACACTTGTCGCTGTAACATCTATCACCTTTCAAGAAAAGCTTGAGATTCTCTCTTCTACATAATTTACATGCTGGACCTGTATATCTTGCCAAGGTTAAGCCTCCTGTCTTACTTTAAACTAAACTCTTCGTCGTTTCGGAGGACGACATCCATTATGAGGGATGGGTGTTACATCCCTTATTGCAGTAACAGTAAAGCCTTCCATCTGAAGGGCCCTTATGGCAGCCTCTCTTCCAACACCCGGGCCTTTGACCCTCACTTCTGCCTTTCTCATTCCCTGTTCCATGGCCTGTTTCAGGGCATCCTGGGCCGCAAGCTGGGCTGCAAAAGGCGTGCTCTTTCTCGACCCCTTAAATCCCTGTCTTCCTGCGCTTGACTGTGCAATAACATTTCCGTTCAGATCCGTTACAGTAACAATCGTATTATTAAATGTGGACTGAATATGGATAATACCTTCAGGCACATTTTTCTTTTCTTTTTTTGACCTTCTCCTGCCTCCCTTACTCTTCTTTGCCATATCTACTCAGTCCCCCTATGATTTCTTCTTCCTGGTCATAATTGCCCTTCTTGGACCTTTCCTTGTCCTTGCATTGGTGCTTGTTCGCTGTCCCCTTACAGGCAACCCTTTACGATGTCTCAAACCCCTGTAAGAGCCAAGGTCCATAAGTCTCTTTATATTCATTGAAACTTCACGCCTGAGGTCACCTTCAACCTTATATTTTTCATCTATTATCCTTCTTATGGCATTTATCTGTGCATCAGTTAGCTGATCGGACTTTATATTCCAATCAACTCCTGCCTCTGTGAGTATCTTCTGTGCACTTGCCCTACCAATACCATAGATGTATGTAAGTGCTATCTCGATCCTTTTTCCCTTTGGTAAATCAACTCCCGCTATTCGTGCCAATTTAAACTCCTTATACCATATTTTTAATTAATCACCCCTGTCTCTGTTTATGACGGGGGTTCTCACATATTACACGCACTACTCCCTTTCTCTTTATTATCTTACACTTATTACAAATCCTCTTTACTGAAGCCCTTACCTTCATTTTCAAATTCCTTTTTTCTCTTATTTTCTGTGAATAATTCTTCCTCTGTTAAGATCATACGGAGATAGCTCCACCACCACTTTATCTCCTGGCAATATCTTAATGTAATGCATCCTCATCTTGCCTGAGATATGGGCAAGAAGTCTGTGGCCATTATCAAGTTCCACCCTGAACATGGCATTTGGAAGCGTCTCAACCACAGTCCCCTCAACTTCTATTGCCTCTTCCTTTGGCATCTAACCAAGCCCCCTATTCTAAGCCTTTTTTATTCTTGCAAAACCGCTTTTCATCAGTCCTTCATAGTGCCTTGTGATAAGGTGTGATTCAATCTGATTTACTGTATCCATTGCAACTCCCACCACTATCAATAGTGCAGTTCCACCAAAATAGAATGGCACATGAAACTTCCTTATTAATATCTGCGGGAGCACACATACTGCTGATACATATATTGCCCCCCCAAATGTTAGTCTTGTTAAAACCCTGTCAATATACTCAGCAGTATTCTTACCAGGCCTGATACCAGGGATAAAGCCCCCGTATTTTTTCATATTATCTGCCACATCAACAGGATTAAAATGAACAGCAGTGTAAAAATAACAGAAAAATATAATAAATACAACAAATATCAGGATATAAACAATGTGACCGGGGGTAAATATCCTCACAACATACTGCAACCATGGAATCTCTCTTACATTTAGAAAATTTGCAATTGTTGCAGGAAACATGATTATGGAAGATGCAAAGATGGGCGGTATCACCCCTGCTGTATTTACTTTCAGTGGCAGATGGGTGCTCTGCCCCCCATACATTTTCCTTCCAATAACCCGTTTTGCATACTGAACAGGAATCCTCCTCTGTCCCCTTTCAACAAACACAATAAAACCCACAACTCCTACCATGAAACCCAGAAGAATCAACATAAAAAAAGGAGTCATCTCTCCTGTGCTCACCATTCTAAATGTATTGGCAGTTGCAACAGGGAATCGAGCAACAATACCTGCAAATATTATCAAGGAAATGCCATTTCCAATACCCCTTTCTGATATCTGCTCACCCACCCACATAAGAAATGCAGTTCCTGCTGTAAGTGTAATCACTGTAAGAAGCCTGAAACCCCATCCAGGATGAGGCACCACCAT